>CAYPYM010000009.1:0-932 GCA_964414435.1 uncultured Ignavibacteriales bacterium
CATTTTCCGCATAACGGATAATAACTTAACGATTTGCATGCAATACGATAGGAAACGAAACAGCCGAAGGGTGTTCCGTCGGATCCTGCGCGATCGAGCGTCAGCGAAGATCGGGTGTGATCCGACGGCCCTCTTCCAGTACAAAAAAAGACGCGGGCCAAATGACCCGCGTCTCAAAATTAACGCTGCGCTGTCGCAGTGTCGCGAAAGCCACGACGTGGCCTTACTTCACCTCGGCCAGCGCCTTCTTCAACGCCTCGATCACCTTGATCGGCGTCGGATCAACCTTGTTCATCACGGCCAGGTAGTACGACACGAAATCGCCCATCTGCACCAGCGACAACATCCGCTCGAGCTGCGTCTCGCCGCGCGAATGCACCTCATGGATTGCCACCTCGCGCTGCTTGATAAGCTCGCCCACGATATTCATGCGGTGACGGATCTGCGGGTGGTCATCGGTGTCGCGCAGCAGCACCACCGTCAGATGGTCCTTGTGCTCGTCGATCGACGGCGACCAGCCGACCAGCTCGTTGTGGTTGAACTCGGGGAACTGGTTCGCGAACGCCATTGTCTTGGCGTTTTCGCAAAGCTGGCCCTTCCAGCGCAGCCCGACCACGTCGGTGGTGGTCGGCCCGGTGTAGATCATCACGATCCGGCCGTGCAGTTTCTCGGCGAGATGCTTGGCCGGGTTGGTCGCGGTCGGGTTGTCCTCGATATATTTGTCGCGGTATTTCTGAAGGCCGGCGATCACGTGCTCGATTTCCTTCTGCACGTTCTTGATCAGACCGATCTTCTCGAAAAACATGAGCATCGGGACAAGCGAATATCCCAGCGCCGCCCGCGGCATAAGACCGGCCGGAACCCGCGCCATCGGAATGTCGTTCACCTTGGCCACATCCTCGAGCATCCCGCCGGCGCCGATTGCCACCAGC
>CAYPYM010000009.1:942-15761 GCA_964414435.1 uncultured Ignavibacteriales bacterium
GCGCCAGGGCGTCGTCGACCGCCGCCAGCGTTTCTTCGGTGTTGCCGCTGTAGGAGGACGCGATCACGAGCGTTTCGTCGTCGACATATTCCGGCAGCGTGTAGTGCCGACAGATTTCGAACGGGATCAGCAGCTTGGAGCGAAGGTAACTGCGGATAAGATCTCCGCCGATCGCCGACCCGCCCATACCGACGACGACGATGTTTTTTATGCCGAGGAAATCGTTGGCGTCAAAATTCCACAGTTTGCCGATCTTGAGGCCGTCGGCCATCTGCTCCGGAAAATCGAAAATCCGGTTGTACATATTCTGCGGATCCATCGACCGAATCTGTTCGATATCGTCAAGTATGCTCAAGGTCGCATTCCTCTCTAACGGTTGAGGTTACCTGTTCTCAAGGGCCGTTTTATAATCTCGCAGGCACTCCACCACCGCCTGCAGGGTATTGCACGCCATGACCGGCCCGACCAGATGCCGGACCAGGGTGGAGTCGATCTTGCGCACCAGCCGGCAGACATCCACAATCCGACCGGGCGCCATCGACAGCAGATCGATCTGCATGCCGATCAGCAGCGGCACCGCCAGCGTCACGCCGGCCAGCTCGCCGCATATCGAAACCGGAACCTTGTTCCGTTTGCACGCTTTCACCGTCGTGTTGACCAGGTTCAGCACCGACGGATGCAGCGGATTGTAGAGGTGCGCCACCCGGTTGTTCATCCGGTCGGCCGCCAGCGTGTACTGGGCGAGGTCATTGGTCCCGATCGAGACGAAATCGACCCGCTTGCTCAGCACATCGGCGGTCATCGCCGCCGACGGCACCTCGATCATGATCCCCAACTCGACATTCTCGTCGAACGGGATCCCCTCGCGCCGAAGCTTGAATTTCTCCTGCGAAATCATCTTGCGCGCCCGCTCGACCTCCTCCAGTTCGGAGATCATCGGGAGCATGATCCGCAGGTTGCCGTGCACCGAGGCCCGCAGCATGGCGCGAAGCTGCGTCTTGAAGATGCGCGGCATCGCCAGCATCGCCCGAATCCCGCGCAGTCCCAGCGCCGGATTGTCCTCGGGCGGCCAGTCGACCTCGGCGCCCAGCTTGTCGCCACCGAGATCAAACGTTCTGAGTACCACCGGCGTCGGGGCAAACTTCTCCAGGATATGCCGGTAATACACGTACTGACTCTCCTCGTCGGGGAACGCCCCGCTGGCGAGGTAGAGAAACTCGGTCCGGTACAGGCCGACCGGGATCTTCCGCTCGGCCAGGATATCATCGGCCGGCCCCGGCAGGGTCAGGTTCGCACCGACCTCCACCTTGATTCCGTCGGCCGTCACCGGCGGGATCTGGGTCAGCTTCTTGATCCGGGTCACCAGGGTCGGGCCCATGCGGCGCCGGCGCTTCTGGTATTCGGCCCGGGTCTTCGCGGACGGGTTGACAATCACCGTCCCGGCCCCGCCGTCGATAATCACCTGCTGGCCGTTCTGAATTTCCTGCCAGGTTCCCTCGGCCAGGACCACCGGCAGCAGCAGCGATCGGGAGATCAGGGCCATGTGCGAATCGGCGCCGCCCTCGGAAACGACAAAGCCGATCGCCCGGCGTTCCCGGTACGACAGCACATCGTTGGGCGAGAACACCTTGCCGACCATGATGGTGTTCGGCGGCAGCCGTTTCGACTGCTTCTGCCGCCCGCTCAGGCGGGCCAGCACCTTGTTGGCGACCGATTCGATATCGATCGCCATCTGGCTCATATATCGATCCGGCGAGCTCTTGAGCGGAATCACCGCTTCCTGCACGAGCGTATGATACACATACCCCGCATTGAGCCGCCGTTTGGCGATCTCGGCCTTGACCCGTTTGAGGAACTCGTAGTCGCCGGCGATCAGGATCTGGGCGTCGAATATCTTGGCCACCGGACCGCCCACCTTGCGGATCGCGGACTGGTGCAACTCGCGGAGGTCGCCTAAGGTCTGCTCGACCGCCGTTTCAAGTGCCTCGATCTCACGGGGGACACGCGATGCCGGGATCGGTACCTCCGCAATCTGCGCCTCACCCGGAGTGACCACCCGTGCCGTGCCCATCACGATCCCGCTTGAGATCGGCACGCCCTGTAGGATCGTTTCATCCTTGATCATGCCGATTTTGCCCTCAAACGCGGACAATCTATAGAGTATAGGGAGGAGGAGAGGCTTATAGCAAGTGGAATAATTCTCAGTCGGTTTCGCCGAATCCCGACGCGATGACCCGGAGCAGTTCGGCCATCGCCTGCTCTTCATCGGGACCGTCGACCTCGAGCTTCAGCATCGCCCCCTTTTCGGCGGCGAGCATCATGACGCCCATGATTGACTTGCCGTTGACCCGGAGCGCTTCTTTGGAGATGTAGACTTCGGATTCAAATCGCGACGCCGTGGTGACGAGCATCGCCGATGGCCGGGCGTGCAGGCCGAGCTTGTTGACAACCGGGGTGGTGCGGACTAGCATGCGTAGGTCTCGGTCAGAATAAAGCGTTTACCGGATAGCTCCTGCACCACACCCTTGAGTTCAAGGGCAAGCAGGAACTGGGACAGTTCGGGAATCGAAAGCTGCGTGTCGCGGGAGAGCTGGTCGATCTGCACCGGCCCCGAGGCGAACAGCGCCACCAGCCGGCGCTCATCATCGGTGAGGTCGGGCAGTTCCATGACGCGCCCCGCCCGAACCTCGCCTTTGAGCGTGGGCAGATCGCGGAAAATGTCGTCGACTGAGGTCACCAGAGTCGCTCCCTGCTTGAGCAGCTCGTTGGCCCCCTGGCTCATCGGTGCGCCCGGCGCGCCCGGGACGGCAAACACCGCCCGTCCCTGTTCCAGCGCATGCTCGGCCGTGATCAGCGCCCCCGACTTGTGACCGGCCTCGACTACTACCGTTCCGGCCGACAGGCCGGCGATAATGCGGTTGCGCTCGGGGAAATGCGGTCGGTCCGGACCTGTTTCGGGGAAATACTCTGAATACACCGCACCGTTCTCCCTGACTCGTTCCGCCAGCTCACGGTTGGTCGGCGGATAGACGATATCGAGCGAATTCCCCCACACCGCGACCGTCCGCCCGCCGCCATCGAGCGCCCCGGCATGTGCCGCCGTGTCGATTCCTTCGGCCATGCCCGACACGATCACGACCCCGGCCTCGGCCAGGCCACGCGCCAGCGAATAAGCGAAACGTTTGCCGTGCTCGGTGGGGTGGCGAGTGCCGACAATCGCGATCATCCGGTCGGTTTCGCGCCAGGGCTGCCCGATCCGAAACAGAATCGGCGGCGCCTGATCGACCTGCGCCAGCGGTTCCGGGTAGGCGCCATCGCCGGGCAGGAGGACCTCCCAGCCGAGTGTCTCAATTTGCCTTGCTATATCCTGCGCGGCCGTTTCGTCGTACTCCGCCTTTATCGCGCTTGCCAGTGCCTGTGAGATACCGGGGACAGTCGCGAGAGCCGAGATCGGCGCGGTCACCGCCCGGTCGATCGAACCGAACGCCTGGACGAGCCGCCGGAGCCGTCCCCGACCGATTCCCGACACCCGAAGCAGGGCAATCGTCTGGCTAACCCGTCTGTTACGCGCGCTCTCGGTCAAGTTCTCTCTCGATTGTTTGCAGGAACGTATCAGAACCCTGCCCGCTCACCGCCGACAGGTAAATATAACCGTCGGGCCATTCGGCGGAAATAGCTTTGAGGTCACTTTCACTGACCGTATCGATCTTGGTAATCACCACCAGCGATGGCCGCTTGATCAGCGCCGCATCGAACTGCGCCAGTTCGTCGCGGAGCAGGTTATGGGTCGCCTCGACATCGACGTCGTTGATGTCGATCACATACAAAATCACCGCCGTCCGCTGGATATGCCGAAGGAACTGGTGTCCCAGCCCCTTGCCTTCGGAGGCCCCTTCGATCAGCCCCGGGATATCGGCCATCACGAAGGATTTGTACTCGCGCAGTTTGACAATGCCGAGATTCGGGATGAGCGTCGTAAACGGGTAGTCGGCAATTTTCGGCCGCGCCGCCGAGAAGGTCGCAAGGATGGTCGACTTGCCGGCGTTCGGAAGCCCGACCAGGCCGACATCGGCCAGCAACTTCAACTCCAGCGCCAGCCGCCGTTGCACTCCCGGTTTGCCCTCGGTGGTCTTGCGCGGTGTCTGGTTGGTCGGGGTTTTGAAATGGTCGTTGCCCAGCCCTCCTCTGCCGCCCTCGGCGAGGACCGCCTTGCCGCCCGGTTCGTCGAGATCGGCGAGCGTTTCCCCGGTATCGAGATCTCGAACAATCGTCCCGACCGGCAGCCTCAGCTCGGTCGAGCGGCCCGATTTGCCCGTTTTCAATCCGCCCTGACCCGGCTGGCCGTTCTCGGCCTTGTAGTGCCGCCTATACCTATAATCAAGCAGGGTGGTTAGTTGCGGGTCGGCCACGGCGACAATATCGCCGCCCCGGCCACCGTCGCCACCGTCCGGTCCACCCTTCGGGATGAACTTCTCCCGGTGGAACGACAGGCAGCCATGGCCGCCATTGCCGGCGGAAATCTCAATCTCGACGTAATCGATAAACATCGGGGGCAATATCTAATAACCGACCGGGAAAGTCAATTGGTGAAGGCGGTAGTGCACCGTCCGACAATTATTGACATAATCGGTACTTGTGTCTATCTTACCGATATCACGCCGACCCCACCATAACCTTAGCAGGGGACACGCGATGCGTGCCATTTCTATTTTACTCGCCCTCGCCCTCGCCGTCGTCGGCTCCATGGCTTCCGCAACGACCCTTCACGTACCAACGGATTATTTAACTATTCAGGCTGGAATCGACGCGGCATCCGCCGGTGACACCGTCCTGGTAGCGGCCGGCTCCTACTCCGAGAATATCACGTACGGTGCCGTCGATATCGTGGTCGTGTCTGAAAGCGGTCCCCAAGTGACCGTCATCGAACCGTCGAGCGACGCCACGCCGATCGTCACGATCCCGGCGGGTCTGACCGACGCTTCCGAACTCGGCGGCTTCACACTGCAGAACAGCGGGGCGTCGTCGGCTATCCTCTGCCTCTCGAGTTCACCCCGGATCCATCACAACTACCTGCTGAACAACTGCCAGCCCACGAACTGGGGAGGATCAACGGCGCTCATGGCCGATGGCTATTCGGCTCCGCAGATATGCTACAACCTGGTCGTCAACAGCGGCGGATATACCGCTGTCAGAGCCGATGGCCCGGCGCACATCTACAACAATACCGTCTACGGATCGTACCGGCACGGCATCTTTTCGGGCAACGCCGGCGCGATCATCATGAACAACCTGACCATGTTCTGCGGTCAGAACGGGATCGGTCCCAATACCGCACCCGGCATCATTGATTACAACGTGTACTGGATGAATGACGTCAACTGGGTCTTCGGCGCTCACGGTCGACGCATCATCCCGCCGCTCCTGACCGACACCACGCGAGGCGATTTTACGCTTCGCTTCGATTCGCCGCTGATCAACACCGGCAACCCCGATCCGCTCTACAACGACCCGGACGGCACCCGTAACGATATCGGTTGTTTTCCTTACGGCGGCATCGCCCCGCTGGCTCACACCCTGAGCGCCGACTCGGGCACGCTGACACCGCAGTTCCACTGGACCTACCTTGATACGCTCGCAACCGCCCAGCAGGCGTTCGAAGTACAGGTCGGCACCGATACCAGCTGGAATATCGCCGAGATGTGGTCATCGGGGCAGGTTTTTTCATCGGCCGCTTCCGTTACCTATGGCGGGTCGGCCCTCCACGACCGGGGGCTGTACTACTTCCGCGTGCGCGTATTCAACGGGACCATCTGGGGTTCGTGGATGGAGGCGAAATTCGCCGTTCAGATCGGCAGCTACATGCGTATCGATGTTCCCACCGACCTGTCGACCATTCAGGACGCGCTTGACGCGGCTGCCGACGGCGACACGGTCGTTATCGATGACGGCATCTACACCGGCGACCGCAACGTTGATCTCGACCCATACGGCAAGGTGCTTTCAATTCGTTCCAAGCACGGTGCCGTCGCAACCGTCATTGATTGCGCCGGAAGCGAATCCGACCCGCACCACGCTTTCCATTTCTGGGATACCACCGCGGCGTTCACCTGCACTCTCCACGGCCTCGGGATCACCAACGCTTATATGCGCAGCTACTGGCCCGACAACGGCGGCGCCGCGATTCTCTGTGAGAGTCAGCCGCCGATCATCTACAACTGCCGCATGTTCAACAACCATGTCCCGGTGTTGTGGCACGACATCTGGAACACCCCGGACTCAGTGGTCGTGATCGGCAGTGAAATTCGCGGCAACGCGGGCTCGGCCGGCCTCTACGTGCGGGGCGCCTCGCTGCGGGTGGATGACTGTGTCGTCGCCGACAACGTGGGCGCCGGCGTCTTCCAGTACGGCACGTCACCGATAACCGTGACGAACTCCGCCATCTACAACAACGGCGGCCCCGGGGTCTACGGCATGCACGTGCTCGGCGGCTACGGCTTCGATGTCATCAACTGCACCGTGGTCGGAAACCAGACCGGGATCGTGTACGACTGGGACTTCCCGAAAGACGCCGCCGGTGTCGCCGAGACCGACGACACGGCCGACATTATCGGCAATGTCGTCGCCTACAATGAAGGTTTCGGCATCATATGCGGTGCACCCTTCGCCTATCACGTCAACTGCAACGACACCTGGGGCAACCTGAACGACAGCATTGCTGTCTACGGCGAGGCCGACACGGTCAATAACTTCTCGCTCGACCCGCAGTTCTGCGATACGTCCGTGAACGACTATCACCTGAGCGACGGCTCGCCCTGTCTGGCCACGTACAACGCCTGCGGCGTGCTGATCGGGCGCTACGACGCCGGCTGCAGTTGCTGCCGGGCGCACGGCAATGTCGACGGGAACGGCAGTTCCGACGGCTGGGTCAACATCTCCGACCTGACCTATCTTGTTGCTTACGTTTTCCAGGGCGGGCCGCTGCCACCGTGCCCGGAAGAGGCCGATGTCGATGGCTCGGGTCAGTCGGGTACGCTCGCCGACATCGCCGACATTACGTACCTGGTCAGTTATCTCTTTATGGGAGGACTGGAACCGCCCGTGTGTGAATAATAGGATGATTCGGCCGGTCACCGTCGAATGGAGGAACGCCGGCCGACGATCACGATGGAGATAAGGGGAGGATCATGAAGCACGTTCTCTGGGCCATCTTGCTTGTGGCGCTGGGCGGTTCGGCCCGCGCCGCGACAATCACCGTTCCCGACGATTTCGGAACGATCCAGGCGGCAATCGACGCCGCCTCGCCGGGCGACACCGTATTCGTGCGCTGCGGTACGTATGAAGAGAATCTTGAAATCGCCACGCCCCTGACTCTGATCGGTCTGCAGCCGCTCTGCACCGTGATTCACGGTGTCTCCAGTATCGATGACGTCGTCACGATCACGTCGAACGACGTTCACATTCAGCGGTTCAAGATAGAAAACGGCGGGGTCGAATCGGCGGATCCGTACGATTTGAATGCCGGAATCGACATTCGCGACGCCGACCGGTGCTCGGTGGAGCAATGTGTCATCACCGACAACCGTCAATACGGCATCGTCCTCACCTCGGCCGATTCCACCCTCATCGATCGTTGCGCCATCACCAACAACGTCGGTGGCATCTTCTTCACGATGTACAACGAGCTGCCGATCACCGGCAGCTGGTACTGCACCGTCAGCCACAACACCATCGTAAACAACAGCGGGTGGGGTATCCAGTACGAGCACGCCTACGGGCATGTCGGGAATGTCATCAGATCAAATACAATCGCCGGTAACGGTACCTGGAACGGCACGTCGTACATCGGCGGCGGCGTGTCCCTCATTACTTCCTTCCAGACCGAGCTCTCCTACAACTGGATCTGCTACAATTACGGTGTCGGGGTCGCGTTCATGCAATGCATGTGCGGGGGCGACGGGAATCGATTCTTCGAAAACGCCTTCGACCAGAACTACGACAGCCTGCAGGTAACCACGCTCTCCCCGGGCGCTGACTTCTGGTACGATACGCTCACCAATCGCGGCAACTACTGGTCCGACTACACCGGCCCGGACGGTGACGGTGACGGCATTGGTGACGTTCCGTACCTGATCGACGAATACACCGGTCTGGCCGATTCGTTTCCACTGATGTTCTTTGCGGATGCCGATGGTGACGGCGTTCCCGACAGCGTCGATAACTGCCCTCTTATTGCCAACGCGGCTCAGTATGACCAGGATTTCGATTGGATCGGTACTGCCTGCGACGACTGCACCGACTCCGACGGCGACGGCTTCGGCAACCCCGGCCTCGGGAACTCAACCTGCCCGGACGACAACTGCCCGTCTGCCTATAATCCAGACCAGGAAGATTTCGACGGCGACGGTGTCGGCGACTCCTGCGACTTCCAGACCAACTACTATGAGTCCGTCTGGACCGACTGTACCGGCCTCATGATCGGCCGCAACGGCGATATAGGCGCCAGCGGCGGCGGGACCTACGGCGGTCACCACAACCTCGACTACTCCTGGTACGGCGAAGAGTGTGAGCAATACGCTGATGTGTACCTGTTCGACGGCGGTCCCGTCGTTGCCTATGTGGACGGTCAGGACACCGTGGTCAGCCACACTATGTTCGACAACAACTACTTCCACATGGTGACGTCCGGAAGTCCGTTCGAGCACCCATTTCCCAACCCCACCCGTGACGTCATCCACACCGGGACCGTGGCCACCTGGGATTTCAAGATCGGACTCGAGCAGACCTGGTGGGCACCGCAGAACAACGACAATTGCGCGTTTATCATTCAGCAACTCAAGGTGTACTCGTTCGACGGCGCCGTGCACGAGGGAATCACGATCGGCGAGGCGGTCGACTGGGATATCTGGAGCGACACCGGCAACGTCGACCACTACGATTCCACCCTCAACCTGATCTACCTGCAGGGGGTCGAGCGCGACGGGACGGGCTGCATCCCGAACGACACCCGGTTCGGCGGCCAGGCGCTCCTCGGCTGGTCGGTGGGCGACTCCTGCGCGCTCGACATGGCCGCCGCGCCGTATGGGGCCTATGCCGCGTCGAACCCGCTCTACCTCTGGCCGGCTATGAACTTCGTGCCGTCGGAGTTGTACCCGATGATGCAGCAGCCCGGCTACACGCCCGGAACCGACTACCGCGACCAGCACCTGGTCATGACCTATTTCAACGACGCCACGGTGGTGCCGGGCGACACGCTTGCGATCTACACCGTCTACACGTCGGTACTGAGCGGCACCGTGAATGATCTACGCCAGAACGTTCTCGATGCCCGCGTCTGGTTCGACCAGTATATTCGTCCGGTCTGCGCCTGCTGCGATCGGCGCGGCGATGTCGACCATTCCGGTGAAGCCGGTTCGCCAATCACCGTGGCCGATCTGACCCGGCTGGTCAACTATCTCTTCACCGGCGGGACCGTCTTCTGCCTCGACGAAGCCAATGTGGACGGATCCGCCGGGGGGGACACCGATGTAAACATAGCCGACCTGACTTACCTGGTCGCCTATATCTTCCAGGGCGGGCCGGAACCGCCGCCGTGCGTAAATCAGTAACACCGGATCGGCGCATCATATCGAAATTCTCACTTTCCCCGAACCGGTCAAACCCGTACCTTGCCCGTAAACGGATTCTAACGTTCATCGGGGTGAGTGAACTATGCGTGTGCTGAGTGGTTTGGTTCTTTCGGTGCTGATGTGCGGCTTTGCCTTCGCCGCTACCTCCGACACCGTTCCTGTCGTCTACAACAACATCTTCCGGACCGCCGACAACGGCCTCATCTTTATCACCGCGTCGGGCGATACGCTGCGGCAGCTTCCCGAAGAGCCGAGCTATACTCTCGAACAGATGCGGCGGATGCCGATTGGTACCGATTCCGGGCTGACCTTCAATTTCGGCCTGCCCGACCTGACCGGCACTCTCTACTATGGCTTCATACCCGATCCGTCGACCGTCCGTCATCCCGAACCGGTCTATTTCTATCGCACCGCCGATATTGACAGCGGTCGTGCCCGGATTGATATCCTGCATCGTATGGCGGGCCGATTCGATATGATCGGCTGGGAACAGACCGGCATCGTCCGTCTCGGCTATCGCGTTACCGAGGACAACGGCACGATCCTGTACGACGGCAAGATTATGGTGGCGGGGAAGGGTCCCTTCCGAGTCGACACATCCGTTGTCAGCGGTCCCTTCCTGGGTATCCCCACGCCGGACGGTGCGGTCGTGTCGTTCGAGACGAATTACCGCACCCGCGCGCGTATCGAATGCGGCGGGCAGGTGTTCGAGGATCCCGAGCCGGTCACCGGGCATGTGATCGGACTGACCGGCCTCGCGGCCGACACGACCTATCGCTACACGATCATCTACGGTCCGTATCGCGACACGTACACCCTTCGCACGGCTCCGCCGACCGGTTCGCGCGAACCGTTCACGTTCGCCTACGCCTCGGACAGCCGGGCCAACAACGGCGGCGGCGAACGGGACCTTCGCGGAGTCAACGCCTACATCCTGAAGAAGATCGCCGCTCTCAGCGCCGACCGCGGCGCCCGCTTCGTGCAGTTCACCGGCGACCTTATCGACGGCTACACGAACAGTGAAGGGCGTATCATGCTCGAATACGCCAACTGGAAACGTACGATCGATCCGTTTGCCTCGAGCACGCCGTTTATCGTCGGCTTCGGAAATCATGAGAGCATGCTGGATATATTCGCTGCCGGCCGCAAGCAGGTGCGGATTGACCGCTTCCCGTTCGAGACGAAATCATCGGAGGCGATCTTCGCCCGCAACATCGTCAATTCGCCGCTCGGCCCGTACAGCGAAGACGGCGCCGCGTACGATCCCGATACGACCAGGATCGACTTCCCGCCGTACGGCCAGACCGTTTTCAGCTACACCTATGGCAACGTCGCGATGATCGTGCTTAACGCCGAATACTGGTTCGCCCCGACGCTCGAACGCTATCCCGAATCGGGCGGCAATCTCCACGGTTACATCATGGATAACCAGCTGGCCTGGCTGAGGGGGACACTGGAGAAGTTCGAGGCCGACTCGAACGTGGACCACATCTTCGTGACCCTGCACACGCCCATTTTTCCCAACGGTGGTCATGTCGGCGACGACATGTGGTACGACGGGGACAACTCGTTTCGTCCGACCATCGCCGGCAAGCCGGTTGCGAAAGGCATCATCGAGCGCCGCGATGAACTGCTCGATATTCTGGTCAACCGATCACACAAAGTCCGGGCCGCGCTCACCGGCGACGAGCACAACTACAACCTGCTGGCGATCACTCCCGACATGCCGATGTACCCCGACAACTGGACCGGTGAGCGCCTGAAGCTTTCCCGCGCGATCTGGCAGATCAACAACGGCGCCGCCGGAGCCCCGTACTACGGCCGTCAGCAAACGCCCTGGCAGGCCAACCTGAAAACGTTCTCGACCCAGAACGCGCTGGTGCTGATTCATATCGATGGGGAAAAGGTGCGGTGCGAGGTGATCAACCCCGACACGCTCGAACCGATCGAATCGTTTGATCTCTAACCGCGGCTCCGGCTGCTACATGATGATCGCCAGCTTGCCGATCGTCACCTGTCCCTGGTCATCCTCGACCGTCCAGTAGTACAGCCCCGAGACAATCCGCTGCGTGTTGCGCGTGATCAAATTCCACGAATCATGGTCGGCATCACCGCTCCCCGCCGGACGGTCATGATAGATCTCCCGCACCAGGTCGCCGTCGAGTGTGTAGATCCGAATGGTGCAGCGGTTGGGCAAATTCGCGAAATGAATCTCCCGCACCCGGTCGTCGGGACGGTCCACCTCCTGCCGCCCCTCATAGCCGGCGCTGCGATAGCCGCCGTCGATCCGGTACGGATTCGGGTAGACGACAATCTTCCGCTCGCCCGGCGCCGCTTCGCCGACGGTCGGAAAGATCTGCTGGGCGTCGTTGGTCCGCGATGATTCCAGTGAAGCCAGCCCGGCTTTGGGCGAACCGAAGTCGAAGGCCGTCACGTTGACATAGTACGGCACCGAGGTGAGCAGGCCGGTGATGACATACTCGTATTCGAAATACTTGAAGGTCCCCTCCGGCGTCAGTTCGTCGGCGCCGGCCGAGTCGGGATTCAGGCTCGACGGATACGGCTGGTCGGGATAGACTTTGCGAAGGCCGTCCGGGTTATCGAGGGCGCTGGCGTTGTAGTCCTGCGGCGCGAAATAGAAGAGGGAATCGGGGAAACCGGGCTTGACATACGGATGCCCGCGCGTGTATCCGAGCGGATCGAAAAGCGAATCGTCGCACGACGCAGCATAGAGACAGCGCAACGAATCGATCGGATACGGGGTGTCGAGAAGCGCCCACTCGTGGTGCCTCTCATCCCACACATACTTATTGTAGTCCTCACGATCGTACGAGACCGCGAGGCTGAAACTCGATTCCCGGTCGTCGCGCCCGAAATAGACCCGGTAGCCTTCGAAGTCAATTTCGTGCGAAAAAACGTCTCGGGTTGTCTCCGAACGGATTCCGTTGAAGCGCACGCGAATCGTACCCTCGGCCGGCGAGTCGAGCCGGAACGACGGGGCCGGGGGAGGGGCGGCGCCGCGACAGTCGGGGACGCCGTCACCGGCATACCACACCGTGTCGCACTCGCGGTACTCCCAGGTCGTATCGATCTGGAGCGGATCGAAGTAGACGGTGTCCAGCAGCGCCGTCGAATCGGCGCAGCACAGATGGTACTTGCCGAACACGCTGTCGCCGTCGGTGTCGACCCCCGGGTTGTCGTACACCCACGACGCCCACGTCGCATTGAGGGCAAGATCGGAGAAATCGAGATTGCTGTAGTACCGGTCGGGGTCGTACGGCAGGTTGGCGACATTGCCCGGTACGTGATGCACGTCCTGACCGGCGACATAAGCGAACGAAATCGGCAGCGACTGGCCGGGATTAATGTCGAACGGGCCGAACGAGAGCAGATACCGGGTGTCGTAACCGTCGGCGAAATCCGCCGCCAGTTCCTGGTTCGGGTAGAGCCAGGTTGTGTCGCTCACGGAGATCACGCCGGTGTAAATCTGGTCGTAATCAAACTCTCGATTGCGCATGACATAGTATTTGTTAACATCACCCTCCGGCGTTCCCAGCCCGCCGGTACCGAAATCCCGGAACGGTTCTTTGAGCCGCCCGACATACGCCTTTTCGCGCGGGCCGAAATCGAGCTGCGGCGAGCCGTTGCCGATCCACCAGTTGAAGCTGACATCGAGCGAATCCGACGGCGTTCGCACGATGCGGGTTGCCACCGCGTCGGGGCACGGATGGGTCTGACCGTCGTCGAACACGATATCCGGATCACCGTCGTTGTCGATCTGCCACGCGATAAAGACTGTATCCTCGTACTCACAGGGACCGTAGGTGCTCGGATAGGTGTTGAGGAACCCGCTCAGGTCGTCCTGATACCCTGGGTGTGAGCCCATGCAGTCGAAACAGATCATGGCGTCGACATAAATCCCCATGTAAACCTGATTGAGCTTTCTCGTTCCCATGTTCTTGATCTGGTAGTCGAACAGGATGAAATCCTCGGCGTACGAATACGACCAGGCGTACGATCGCTGGGTCACCTGGATATCGAGCGGGATATGCGGGCGGCCGAAATAGTCGGCCGGTATGTTGGTCGTATAGGTGTCGGTGTAAACCGCGATAAAGTCCTGCTCCGACACGGCGCCCTCGTAGCGGGGATCATTCGGATCCTTGATCGAGCGATAGATCATGTTCCCGATCGGGGCTTCATCGGGATACATCTCATAGACCAGTTGCCAGCCGTCGGCGCCGACCGAGACGAGTGTGTCACGACCGACCACGGCGCCGATCCAGAAGGCGCCGCCGAACAGGTAGGAGACCCGCGAGCCTTTGGGGTACTCGGCATTGAGGGGAATCGGTTCACCCGTGAACCAGTCGACCGGTTCGCTGTTGGCGTACTCCTTGCCGAAAGTGCCGTTGTTGGATACGGCCAGCACGAGCCGTCCGACATTGTGCAGTCCGAACATTTCGGCCGGTTGTCCGGCGACCAGCCGTTGGAGCGATTCGCGCCGGTCCCCCGAGACAAGACGCATGCGCGCCGAGACGGATTGCGCTAGAGCGCACCAACCCGCTGCCAGGCAGATAGTTACGAACAGGATCCGACGATTCATGAGCCTCGCGCCCCTTTCCCGGCGGTTGCCCTCAAGACGAATGGACGGCCGCGACTGATTAATGCCCCATGTCACGAAATAACAACGTTTTCAGCGAATGCGAAAGCGCTTTTCCGCTCCGATGGAGTGCTCGGCACCACCCAAATTTCCTTTGGCGCTAACGTTGACGGTGAGGCAAAAACTCGTATATTGGCCGACAGACTTTATGCAATACAAGGATAGTGATAGCTTGCCAGGGATAAATCAGCGGAAACGCCAGATGTACGAAGAGTCCTCGCTCTTTCTCGGGCGGATCTGCGTCAAACTGGGTTTCAAACCGAACTATATAACCGCCGTCTCGCTCCTCTGCTCCGTCGTCTCGGGCATTTTCTTCTGGGACGGCCAGTGGCTCTGGGGCGTGTTCTGGATGATCGTTACGTCGTTCACCGACATGCTCGACGGTTCCACCGCCCGGGCCGGCAATCTCGGCACCGTGTTCGGCGGAATCCTCGATCACGTCTCCGACCGCTACGGCGAATTCTTCATTCTCGCCGGCATCACCCTCTCCGGCCGGGTGCACCCCGGCTGGGGGCTGTTTGCGCTTTTCGGCATGA
>CAYPYM010000010.1:0-15341 GCA_964414435.1 uncultured Ignavibacteriales bacterium
CATGGCGAAGATGGAAATGAGGGTGAAAATGCGGTATATCCAGCCCTCGCGGCGGCGCGTCACCGCGGCCCAGTTGACCCGTACGATCGAGACCACGCCCAGCAGGAGTGTGAAGCCGCCGACGATGGTCACCCAGACGCGAAGCTCCTGAGAGATGTTGCCGATAAAGGTCCCCTCGGCGAAGAAGAACGAGACGACAAACAGCAGGCCGGTGATGAAGGCGATGACGACGGGGATGGTGGTTCTCATGCTGCTGTCTTATGTCCTGAGTTGATTATTCTGCCTGAAACCATGAGCGGTAGACGTCGCCGTACCCGAGTGCGAGCAGGATCACGCCGATGATAATCGCGGCGACCAGCAGGACCTTGATGAAGTCCTGACCCTTCAGCCCGCCGAGCATGAGCGGCTCGTGCGAGAGATAGGCCGATGCGGCATACAGTTCCTCGCCCATGAGGGTGTAGTCGCAGGCGGCGATGAAGAACGGGAGCTGGGCCGGCTCGGCGGTGCCGGCGATCTGGATCGATCCCGCGGCGTTGCCGGTTTCGGCCAGGAGGAGCGACTCGGCAAAAAAAGCGCCCATATAAATGTTGGTCGCCGGCCGTTCGCGCATCATGTAACCGTTGACGTTGGCGGTGAAAGCGAACTGCTCGCCCGCAACATAGCGAACGATATCCTTGTCGTAGGCATCCGGCCGGCCGGCCTCCGCGTACGACTGTTCGACCACTTCCTGCCCCGCGGCAAGCACTAACGGGTAGCGCACCGGGACGTAAAGGGGGGTTTCATACTGAGCGGTGATCTTGGCCACCCGGCCCAGAATCGAAATCCCGGCGATCGTCTGGATATCATCGAGTTCCTGAATACCGGGGATAAACAGCACCGGGCGACCCATCTCAGTGGCCCGGCCGACCGCTTCCTCGACCGCATCCAGACCGGCTATCTTGCGGACAAACAACGGCTTGCCCTGTTTTGCCCAGCGCGTGTAGAGGAGGATCGCAATCGAAAATACGAGTACAAAGACCAGCGCGTTGATCCGGTCCGAACGGAAGACCCGGTCATCGGCCGCCTGGGCAAACACCGGGGCGCAATTCACCAGAACGAACGCGGCAACGAGGGTTGCCCGCCGCGCGATATAGTGTATCATGGTGCGAATCACGCCGGAATATACGATCTCCGGCGCGAAAGTCAAACGCCATATGGGCGCGGCGCAGGTCTTGGCTGCCACCGGCCAGGCAAATCGACCAGAGAGGAAAAGGCCGCGCAGATATACGGCGCGACCCTCATAAACTGGTGAAGCCTCAATATCACTCAGGGGCAGTCGACCGGCGCCGGACCGCCGCCGAAGAGATATGCGACCAGATAGGTGATATCCGCGATAGTCAGGTCTGAGCCGGGGGCTCCCGACCCGTCGACGTCGACCTCAGGCCAACAAATGATCGGCCGCGCCCCAAACAGCATCGCGACCATCGCGGTGAGATCGCTGACATTGGGCAGATCCGACGCCGAGCCGTCGGCGTTGCCAGTCATACCTTGACAGCAGGGGCCGCAGGGAAGAACGGTGTCAGGGGTCAGGCAGCAATTCGCAACCATGCAAAAGGAAAAGCCCAGCGCGAAGTTGCCGATTACGCGCACCGTGTCGCCGTCGCCGTAGTCGGCCCAGCTGCCGTGAATCTCGTAGTCGTTGAAAACCCAGCAGCCGCCCTCGACCGCTACATACCGCAGGACGCCGCACTCATCGACCGGGTAGTCCACCTGGGCAACCGAAGGAAGGCCCAGGGCCACAACCGAGAATACGATCAGGACGATAGAACGCATAGTCACCCCTGACACAATGCGGCAGCATTGCAGACTTCGGGAAGGGAGGCCATTACCGAGTTCTTACTCCCTTTTCAAAATACAGCATCGGGATCGCTTGTCAAGCAACTCTCTCTTCCGTCCTGTTCCCAGCATGCTTCCACCCCCGGAGGCGCGGTCCGCTTTTTCAGGTCCGCGCCGCCAGGATTCGGTAGCCACCCCACAGCAGCAACATGAGACCGAAAGTGCACACAATCGTGGCGCCGGTCGGCGTATCGAGTTGAAAAGAAAGCACCAGACCGAGGACCGATCCGACCAGGCCGAAAGCCCAGCCGAAGGCGAGACGCCGCCCGATCCGCTCGGTCTGGATGGCGGCTGCCACCGACGGTACAACCAGAAAGATGAACACGAGCAGCACGCCGCAGATTTTCACCGACGATGTCACGATCACCGCGAAGGTCGCGTAAAACACAAAATCCCACCATTTCGCCCGTCCGACCTTGGCATTCGAGAAGGACAGCGCGAGGAACTTCCGGCGCGCCACCCAGTGAAAGAGACCGACCAGGGCGTACACAACTGCCGTCTTGAGGACGATGGCCGGAGTGACGGTGAGGATGCTGCCGACCAGCAGGTGTTTGATGTGTTCCGCTCCCTCGGGTGAACGGCTGACCAGCATGATCGCCGCGGCCGAGCTGACGGCGTAGACGATTCCGATGAACGCCTCCTGCGGCACCCTTCCCTCGATATCTTTGGTGAAAGTGAAAATCGAGCCGCCCGCCAGCGCAAAGGCGAGACTGAACAGGTACGACGGCATCGTTCCCGGTTCGTAGCCGAGGAGCAACGACAGGGTCATACCAAGTGCGGCAATCTGGGCCAGTGAGAGATCGACGAAAATGATCCCGCGCTTGATAATATGCAGGCCGAAATAGACGTGGATGCCGACCAGCACGACCGCGGCAAGAAACGGCCACATGAGGAATTCGAGATAACCGCTCACTTCAGCGCCCCGAGCAGAGCGTCGATATTCCCCTCGAACCAGCTGACATAAGTCTCGTTCGGCGAGCGACCGTCAATCGAAGGATACAGCGTCACCACGGTTGCACCGGAGGAGCCGGCAATCTTCTCGGGGATGCGCCGATCGAAATATGGCTCCATCGCGATGATTTGGATATGCTGCTGTTTGACGAGATCGGCGACATCTTTGATGTGCGCGGGCGACGGCGGCACGCCGGGGAAAGCCTCGATGAAATCGGCTGCGGCGGTGCCGACGTAGGCGTTGAAATACGGCCAGGAATCGTGGTAGAAGACAATCGGCACGCCTTTGAGCTTCGCTATCTTCGGCGCCAGCCGCACCATCCCGGCATCAATCTCGGCCAGCATCGCCTTCTGATTGGCAACAAATTGGTCGGCGTGCGCCGGGTCGGCAGCCGAGAGTCCCTCTACGATCGCGTCAGAAATCGGCTTTACGTTTTGCGGCCCAAGCCAGTAGTGCGGATTGCCGAAGCGATGAATGTCACCATATCGGGCATCCGCATTGTACGACGGCACCTCGAGCGGTTTGATGTATTTCGAGCAGTCGACGATTTCGACCCGGCTGTTGCGAGAACCATCGATAATGCGATCCATCCACATATCCAGTTCCAGGCCGACTTTCAGCACGACATCCGCCTTGGCCACTTTCATCATGTAGCTCGGGCGAACTTCGATAAAATGGATGTCCGCTTTCGGCGGCGCGATTGACTGAACCTCGATCAGATCGCCGCCGATCTGCGAAGCGAACCAGGCGAGATCGGAGGTTGCCGCTACCACCTTGGTCTTGGCGTGGGCTCCGGCGCCCAGCAGAAGGAGCGCCAGGAGCGAGATTATTTGCAGTGTTTTCATCGTTGTCCTCTAAAAGTTGTGCGGTTGATGCGGGCCGAGACTGAATACCAGTTGCAGAGTCGCCTCCCAGTATCCGCCGCCTTCGTCCGGCTCGGTCCAGTTTCCGACCAGGCGCATGACACTCGTTTCCTCGACGGGAGCGAAACCGACGAACAGTCCCGCCCGCCAGGTATCACGCGTGATCTCCACCGGCGTGCCCGAGCCGTCATCGATACTGCGCACCCGTACGAATTCACCGATTCCGCCCGCGTTGTACCGCTGGCGGAATCGGAAATCGGCGTACCCGTAGCCACCGTAGGAGGTCAGGTGCCCGCCGTGGAGCTGTTCCTCGGAGCGGACAATGAATTCGCCCTCGGCCTGCACCCCGTTGTACCGCGACGGCTTGTGCTTGTATTTGGTGTCGCCCCCGACCAGCCAAGCGCGCAACTGCCTTGAATCGATCGGGTCGATCTGATAGACCTCGTTGAGAATGGTCGCACCGAGCGCCAGCTCCCCGTACTCCGAAACCGCCAGCGACGTGGTCAGGCGACCGAGCGCGCCGACATCGGGACGAAGCGGCACTCCGTTCGAATCCTCGATCGCCGCATCCTCGCCGTACAGGCCGTCGCCTTTGAGAAGGCCGCCGATCACCTCGGTGTAGGCCGAACCGGTCGGCAGCAGCACCGACGCCTGCACGCCAATGTCATTCAGCCCCTCATCTCCGAAAAAGACCTCGTGCGGCAGCGGGCGGTAGACAAACGGATACGCATGGGAATGGGTAGGATTGAGCCGTCCAAACGGCTGAAGGTACTTCCCGGCTCGAACTGTCAGGCCAAAGGGAAGGCCGCGGACGAATTCGGCGTAAATCTCTTCGACTTCGGAGCCGCCGCCAGCGATCCACGAGGCGGTGAGCGTGGCCCGCGCATACGGGTTCAGATAGCCGGTCACATACAACTCCGCCTCCGGATCGGCGAAGCTAAGCTTGTGGTAATCGCTCGGCCGGTCCTTATCGTCGTGCATATAGGCGTGAAAATCTCCGACTGCAGAGACATCCGGATTCAAAGTCGTCTGGGCGGCCAGATTGCCGGCGCAGAAGAGGGCACCGACAACCGTCCCGCAGAGGATATAACGCATTCGTTCCTCCTGATCCGTCCCCTCATGTGGGCGGATTTATCGGGTTCGTACAACTGGTTGCTACGATGTTGAGAATTAGGATGATCAGGAAAAACAGGGAGGTGCCCGAACCGGGCCGAGGGAACAGGCGCGCCGGTGCAGACGGCTGGGCGGCTTACCGGATAGACAGATCGAACCGGCGCCGAAAAAGAGCAGTACCGCCATAGCAGCGGGCAGGACAACTGACGTTACGATCTTGCAGATGTTGCAGTCGCCATTCGCCTTGTCACAATGCGCAACATGAACCAGAAGCAGAAACAGACCAAGGAGCACCGCTGCCGCCGCAGCCACCATCAGCCATCGCATTACTGGACTGTTTCGCTCTGCGTTCATAGGAGTCAATATCCTGACGCCGGTTCCGATTGTCAAGAAGTTCCTCGCCGGCGCCTCAGCTACTTTCCGGATGACAACCGGCACCCCGTTTTGTACATTGCTCCACAACACCGGCAGTTGCCGGCACAAACATGCTATGACGGATACCAGCAACACCTTAGAAGCGGTCTACGCCGCCCTCGATCAGCTCAATCGCCAGCGGCCGTCGGATCGACGCTTGCCCAGGGACCCGGCGACGCTCCTGATCGGTCCGGACGGCCGGCTCGATTCGCTCGGGCTCGTGACGTTCATTGTCGCGCTTGAGCAGCAGATCGAGGATCGATTCGGGCGCGCCGTGCCGCTGACCGACCCGGCGCTGCTCGCGGCCGATGACGGCCCGATGCGGTCGGTGGGGACGCTCGCCGCGTACCTCAAGGAACGAATCGGGAAGGGCGAGCATGGCTAATCGTCACCGCCGATGTGTCCTCCTGGCCGACTTCACGATTGACAACCTCGCCGGGATGCTGGCCAACGATCCCGGAGAACCGTCGATTGATCCGATCGTCGCGCCGTTCGATCAGGTTGTGCCGACGCTGCTCGATGGCACCCTCCCCCTCTGGCAGAACAAACCGGACTGCGCGCTGATCTGGACCCGCCCGGAGCGCGTCAGCGAATCATTCGCCCGCCTGATGCGATTCGAAACGGTCGCGATGGATGACATTCTGCGCGAGGTCGACACATTCGCCGAGCAGCTCGCCTCGGTCGCCGACCGGGCGCGATTCAGTCTCGTACCGACCTGGACGCTCCCGAGCTACCATCGCGGGCGCGGCCTGACCGACCTGAGCGCCAACGGCGGCGTGAGCCGCGCCTTACTCGAGATGAACCTCCGGCTTGCCGAACACCTCGATCGCGTCTCCAACATGTATCTGCTCGATTCGCAGCGGTGGATAACATCGGCAGGCAAACGGGCCTTCAATCCAAAACTCTGGCTCATGGGAAAAATCGCATTCGGCGATGATGTCCTGGCCGCCGCGGTCGCCGAGATCAAAGCGGCCATGCGTACGATCGACGGCGGCACGCGGAAGCTGATCGTGGTCGATCTCGACGACACCCTCTGGGGGGGTATCGTTGGTGACATCGGCCGCGATGCGGTGCGGCTGGGCGGCCACGACCCGATCGGCGAAGCGTACGTTGCGTTCCAGCAGGCGCTCAAAGCGCTTACCCATCGCGGGATCCTGCTGGGTATCGTGAGCAAGAACGAGGAATCGGTCGCGCTCGATGCGATCGCCAGCCACCCTGAGATGGTGCTGCGTACCGAGGACTTCGTGGGGTGGCGAATCAACTGGGGGGACAAAGCCCGCAACCTGAGCGATCTTGTCGCCGAACTGAATCTCGGCTTGCAGTCAGTGGTGTTCATCGACGATAACCCGGTCGAGCGTGACCGGATCGGCGCAGCGCTGCCGGAAGTCCTCGTGCCGGAGTGGCCCTCCGATCCGATGCTCTTTGCGTCGACCCTGATGGCGATGGATTGTTTCGACTCGGCCACAGCTACAGCCGAGGATGCCAGCCGCAGCGAAATGTACGCTGCCGAGCGGCAGCGGGAGTCGGCCCGCCGGCAGATCGGATCGGTCGACGACTGGCTGCGGAGCCTCGAGATGACTGTCCGGATCGAACCGCTCACCGATTCCAACCGGGAGCGAACGGTCCAACTGCTCAACAAAACCAACCAGATGAACCTCACCACCCGCCGTTTGACCGACCGCGAGCTGACCGACTGGCTGAACGGCCCCGACCGGGCCCTCTGGACATTCCGCGTGAGCGACCGCTTCGGCGATTCGGGGCTGACCGGGATAGCCAGCGCTGAGATCGACGGCGCCGATGCCCGGATTGTCGATTTTGTGCTCAGTTGTCGCGTAATGGGACGCAGGGTGGAAGAGACAATGCTGCGCACCGTGATCGAGTGGGCCAGTGAGAAGGGGGCGAAACGAGTGATCGCAACCCCGATCCCGACCGAGAAAAACAAACCGTGCCGCGATTTCTTCGAACACTCGCCGCTGACCCACGATGCAGCGATCAGCTGGCATGTCTGGCCGGTCGAAAAGGAGTTTGCGGCGCCGGATACGGTTACGATCGTACGGGACTAGCGCATAATCGCGACGCCAATCATGACGACTTCATCAACCCACAGCCGAATCGAGTGGCCGGACGGAAAGAAGTTCGCGTTTACTATTTTCGACGACACCGATTACGCCACACTCGAAAACGTCCGTCCGGTATACGACTTTCTGGCCGACTGCAGTTTCCGCACCACCAAGTCGGTCTGGCCGATTAGAGGGACCGACACCCCGATCTGCGGCGGGGCGACCTGTGAAGATCCCGGTTATCTCGCGTGGCTGAAAGAGCTTCAGGGCGCCGGGTTTGAGATCGGATACCACATGGCGACCTATCACACGTCGCCGCGAAAAGATACAATCCGCGCGCTCGATCGCTTCGCAGAGCTCTTCGGAGACTTTCCCAAAACGATGGCGAATCACTCGGCCTGCCGCGAGAACATCTACTGGGGACCGGATCGCCTGACCGGCATGCGGCGGACCGCCTACAATCTGATGACGCGGTACCGCCATTCCGGCAAATTCCGCGGCCATATCGAGGGCGACCCGCTCTACTGGGGTGATCTCTGCCGGGAGCGGATAACCTACACCCGCAATTTCGTTTTCCCCGATATTAACACGCTCGCCGTCTGCCCGATGATGCCGTACCACGATCCAAAACGCCCGCTGGTGAACTTCTGGTACGCTTCGTCGGAGGGCCCCGATCTGAAATCGTTCAACGCCACGCTCACCGAGAGCAATCAGGATCGCTTGCTTGAGGAAGGTGGCGCGTGTATCATGTACACGCACCTTGCCTGCGACTTCTATCGTGACCGTCTCGATCCCCGGTTCGAGACGCTCATGCGCCGTCTGAGCAAGATGCCGGGCTGGTTTGTGCCGGCGGGCACGTTGCTTGATTTCCTGCGCGGGCGCAACGGCGGCCATGTCCTGACCGACCACGAGCGAAGTCGACTCGAACGATCCTGGCTGAGCCACAAGCTGCGGGTCGGCGCCACCTGAGACATAAAGGCGAATCGATGCCGATAGAGATCAAGCCGTATCTCGAACAACACACGCTCGCGGTGACCGCGTTCAACCGCCGCCTCCGGCAGGGCGGCATCCGCTTTCAATTTCCCGAACATCATATCCCCGAGTGGCTGCCCAGGATCGATGGCCGCAGCATTTTCCAGGAGTTCTATCTTGCGGTCGATGACCATGAGGTTCGAGGCGGGTATGTTCTCAAACACCAGGAGTATCTCGTCAACAAGGCCCGGATCAGTATCGGCAATTACCAGCTGCCGCTCTCGGAAGGCACCATTGATTCGACCTACGGCAAGGTCGGGGTCCAGCTTCTGGCCGATGCGCTGCGGCGGTCGCCGATGCTCTACGCACTCGGGATGGGCGGAACGGATAAGCCGTTGCCCCGACTGCTTTCGGCGATGGGCTGGCGGTTGATATCGGTGCCGTTCTACTTTCTCGTGCGCCACCCGCAGTCGTTTCTCAAGAATATCGCCGTGCTTCGGGAGCGGCCGGCCTGGCGGTTGCTTAGCGATGTCGCGGCCGCTACCGGGATGGGCTATATCGGTATTCTCTCGCTGCAGGCGTCGCGGCGCAAGAAACGGAGCCGGCTCGGCCGGCTCGAGTCTGAAGCAGTAGCGAGTTTCGAGAACTGGGCCAACGAAGTCTGGGAGCAGTGCAGTTCGCACTACTCCTGTTGTGCCGTGCGCAACAAGCCGGTGCTCAATATTCTCTACCCCGTCGCCGACAAGCGCTTCATCCGCCTCAGGGTGGATATCGATGGCGTCCCGATCGGCTGGGCGGTCATGCTCGATACGCAGATGAAGCACCACAAGCAGTTCGGCGACATGCGGGTCGGCTCGATAGTTGATTGTCTCGCGGCGCCGGAGCAGGCCGATGCCGTGATCGCGGCGGCCGCCGAGTATCTCGAGCAATGCGGTGTCGACCTCGTGGTGTCGAATCAGTCGCACCCGTGGTGGTGCTCGGCGTTGGCCAACAGCGGTTTCCTGTCGGGGCCGTCGAATTTCGCGCTGGCGCTGTCACGTGAGCTGGTGAAGGAAATAGAGCAGGATGATCCGTCGTTCGAACGCATCCACATGAATCGCGGCGACGGTGACGGGCCGATCAACCTGTGATACGTCGCTGACGCCCGCCGACAATTCGGTTGCGACATTTCCCGGTAATCGTCGGGTGATGATGGAAGTAGTCGGTGATTAATACCGAACGGGGTCAGGTTGACCACCAATCCTGACCCCGTATCGGTTTTGACTTTTAGCGGTACGGGGATTCGAACCCCGGTTTTATGGCTGAGAACCACACGTCCTAACCCCTAGACGATACCGCCAAAATTCAACGCGCAATGCTAAAAAAGCAACGGCTCAGAATATAGAAATTCTAAATAACCTGTCAAGCGGCACAACTGTGTTGCCGTCCATAGCATTACAACAATTATTCAGTCTAATGCTTTGAGCCTTAGCCAATTAGTAAACGGCAGAATTTCAGAAGTTTTTTTCTCTTTTTGTGCGTAGTTATTACGTAGTCGGAAAAAAGATCCTGCCATTTTGGCGCAATATGGCACCTCGGCTGTCATTAGACCAACCAGACCTGCCCTCCGGCCGGACCAAGACTACCTGCCAGACCATATTAAGTCATTCTACACCATAAAACTACAATTCGCTTCGACCGGCCGGCGCGGCTCCGCCAGGAGGCGGATCGCCCCGGACATTCCGGCCGGCCGATGGCTCGTCTTTTTATCGGTTGTGGCTCGGGGTAAATCGTCTATATTCTCCTAAACGGCCGCCAGAAACTGGAGGATGTGATGCCTGCGAAGTCTACTCGAAAAGCCAAAAAGCCGCGTGAGCTCAGCTATAAGCAACTCGACTATACGATCAAATATCACCCCAAAACTGTCAAAAGCTCCAACGATGTCTGCCCCTGCGAGGGCGTGATCGGCCAGAGCCGTGCGATTGACGCCATGCGCACCGGCCTGAGCGTCCCCAGCGCCGGATACAATATATTCGTCGCCGGAATCGCCGGCACCGGTCGGGTGGCCGCGACCGAGCACGTGTTGAAAGATTTCGGGAAGCGCAAACCGAAGCTCAACGACGTCTGCTATGTCAACAGCTTCAAGAACGAGGACTGCCCGCGCATCCTGACCTTTGAGGCCGGCGAGGGTGTCCGGTTCAAGAAAGACATGAACTACCTGATCGCGTCGCTGCGCAAGGTGATCCCGAAGGTCTTCATGTCGGAGGATTACAAGGACCGCCAGGGTCGAATCGTGCGCGAGTTCGAGGGCCGCCAGAAAGATCTTATCCGGGCCTTCGAGGAGAAGCTCAACAACGCCGGATTCGTCATGGTCCAGATCCAGTCGGGTCTCGGCGTCCGCAACGAAATCCAGCCGCTGGTCGACGAAGAGCCGCACTCGCTGGAACAGCTCGAGACGCAGGCGAAAGAGGGGAAATTCCCGATGTCGCGGCTCGATTCGATGCGCCGCTCCTGGGACAGCCTCCGCCGCGAATTCGACCTGACCACGATAGAATCGAAGAAACTACAGACCAAGATGGAGGACGCGCTCGAGAAGCTCAACAACTCGATCGTCGCCCCGCTCATCGCCGATAAGATCAACCTGCTCAAGAAGCGGTATCCGGGCGAGAAGACGCTCGCCTACCTCGAGGAGACCGAGGAAGCGCTCGTGAGCGACATCGACCGCTTTCGCGAGTCGCAGCCGCGGCGCGGCGAAGAGGAAGCGCCGCCGTACCGCAAGCGGGAACCGTTCGAAGAATTCTCGGTCAATCTCATTCTCGACAACTCGGAGACCGATCGGACCCCGGTGGTGATCGAAAAGTCGCCGTCGTACAAGAACCTCTTCGGATCGCTGGAGCGTGTGGTCGACCGTTTCGGCTATTGGCGCACCGATTTCACCCGTATTTTCGGCGGCTCTATCCTCAAGGCCTCGGGTGGCTATCTCGTACTTAATGCGATCGATGTCCTCGTGGAACCGGGAGTCTGGACCCATCTGAAGCGCACGCTCCGTAACGGCACGATCGAAATCACCGGCTATGACCCGTTTTACATGATGGCCGGATCCGGAATCAAACCGGAGCCGATTCCGATTGATGTCAAGGTGGTGCTGATCGGCGAGCCGCGGATCTATCACCTGCTCTGGCAGGCCGACGAGGACTTCAAGAAGATTTTCAAGGTGAAGGCCGAGTTTGATACCGAGATCAAGGCCGATGCCCGTAATATTCGCAGCTATTTCGAGTTCACGCGGAAGGTGATCGACAACGAACAGCTCCTGCCATTCGATATCAGCGGCCTTCAGGCGGTGGCGGAATACGGCCTGCGCCTCTCCGGCCGCCGCGACAAGCTTTCCTCGCGCTTCTCCTCGGTCTCTGATATCATCCGGGAGGCGGCCCTCTGCGCCCGGCAGCGCAAGGCCAAGGCGGTCGTGCGCCAGGACGTCCATTGCGCGATCAAGATGAAGCGCCTGCGGGTGAATCTCACCGAGGACAAGATTCAGGAGATGTACGATCAGGACGTCCTCATGGTGACGACGCGCGGCGCCGTGGTCGGTCAGATCAACGGCCTGAGCGTGTACAATATCGGCGAATACTCTTTCGGTCGTCCGACCCGCATCACGGCGTCGACCTCGATGGGCCGCGCCGGTGTGATCAATATCGAGCGCGAAGCCGATCTCGCGGGACCGATTTACAACAAGGGGGTGCTCGTGCTCTCCGGTTTCCTGCGGCACATGTTCGCGCAGGACAAACCGCTGGTCATGTCGGCCTCCATCTCGTTCGAGCAGGCATACAGCGGCGTCGACGGCGACTCGGCGTCCTCGACCGAAATCTACGTCATCCTGTCATCGCTGACCGGCATCCCGATCAAACAGGGCATCGCGGTGACAGGATCGGTCAACCAGCTCGGCGAAATTCAGCCGATCGGCGGCGTGAATCAGAAGATCGAAGGGTTCTTCGACGTCTGCTCGGCGCGCGGCCTCACCGGCGATCAGGGTGTGATGATTCCCCATCAGAACGTCAGCGACCTGCTGCTCCGCCCCGATGTAATCGAGGCCGTCCAGAAAGGGAAATTCCACATCTATCCGGTCAGGACGATCGGCGAGGGAATCGAGGTTCTCACCGGAATTCCGGCCGGACGGCGCGGACGTAGCGGGAAATTCCCGGCGGGAACGGTGTTCGCGCAGGTCGATGACAAGCTGCGCGAGATGGCGATCACACTGCAGAATTTCGGGCGCGAGGACGGCAACGACGACAAGGGCAGGAAGTCGCCGAAGTAGTCCGATCATCCGTGCAGCCTGATCGCCGGCAATCGCCGCGGTCGTGAAACATCATGCATCGACGACGAAACGTGCATTCTTTCGTCGTCGATGTGTTTTTTTTGCTTGACAAAAAACTTAATTGATCGCCTTTTATGAAGCGTGACCACACCCTTTACAGGAGGACGCTCAATGCGCAAGGCTAAAAAGGCAACTCCGAAGAAGAGAAAGGCTGCTCCGAAGAGAAAGAAGACCGCCAAGAAGGCAGCCGCAAAGAAAGTCCGTTGTGCCGCGACGACGCAGGCCGGCAAGAAGTGCAAGCGGTACACGAACGGCAAGAGCAAATTCTGCTCGGTCCATAAGAAGTAACAGCACCGTGCACAGCGTCTTTGAAAAAACGCGGCCGTTTGTGGCCGCGTTTTTTTATGTCCGTTGATTTTCCGGTCCGATCAGAAGTCGGCGCCGAACGAGAAGTAATGGCTCGGCTTCTTCGACACCTGATAGAAATCGGTCGACCAGGCGACATCGTAGCGAAGCAGAACAAACCCGAGATTGGCCCGCATGCCGAATCCAAACCCGGTGCGAAGATCGAGCAGACGGCTTCGGCCGCCCTCGGTCGTGCCGATCTTGAAGTGGTCATTCACCCACGCCGCGCCCATATCGGTGAAGAGTGCACCCTGGACATTGGCAATCGCCAGCGGCAGCGGGAAGCGCATGATGAAGTAGTCGATCAGCGGGAAGCGGAATTCCCAGTTCATGAGCGCGTATCGGTTGCCCGACAGATCATAGTACGGCACACCCCGCAGCGGCGTGACGACATCGGCGAAGTACAGGTTCTCGACATCGTACACCTTGGCGTCAAGCGTGCGGTTGCCAATCCAGTTGGTCGTGCCGCCGAGAAAGTACTGCTTGGGCGTTTTGCCAAACGACGCCCCGCCGGTAAAGCGCAGGGCCACCGAATACAGATTTTTGAGATGCCAGTACTTGCGGTAGTCGAACTCAGCCGACTGAAAATTGATGTCGTTGGAGTCGAAGAGATTCACCCCGGCCGACAGCGTGACCTTGGCCCGGCGGCCGTTGAGCGGTCCGGTGAGCCCCCAGATGATATTGTCGGTCACATACGACAGATCGGCGGTCGAGACCTTCGAGCTGCGGTTCGGACGCGGGTCTGATAACTCGAGATACTCGCGGTCGATAAAATACTGCGAAAGGCTGAAGTCGACCCGGTTGAAAGTCGAGAACGGGTGGCTGAGCAGAATCTGCCCGCCGTAGAACCGATCCGAGAACAGGTAGTCGCTCTGGAACTGCGGTTCGTTGAAGTTCGGCCGCGTCTCATAGTAGTAGTTCTTCGTGTGGAACAACCCGACGCCGAACGTGGTCCGGTGACGGTTGTTGAAATAATACGCCTGCACGAACGACTGGTCGATTGTATTGACCAGGTTGGTCGCTATATAAATCTGGTGGTTGCCGAGATAGTCGGAGAAGACAAACACCGTCTGGCCGCGCAGACCGAAGAAGGTATCGTAGGCGACTCCGCCCCCCACATAGTCGGCCGTCAATTTCGGCTTGTACTTCTTGACCCGGTATTCGCCCGACGGCAGGAGCGGCGGCACGGAATCAAACACCGCCGGTTCGGTCATGTCGGCCGGCTCGCCCTCCATCATATCGTCGGAAACATCCTGCAGAACCGAGTCGAGCGGATCCTTCGACGGCTCGCTGACGAAGACGTATTCCCCGTCGTAGATTCCCGTTTTGGTGACCACACCGGTCTGAGTCGAGTCGCTACCCGACGGTCCGGCCGCCAGAGTATCGGTGGCGGTGGAGTCGGGCGATGTCACGGCCAGGGTGTCGGGCGCTGCAGCGACGGAATCGGTCCGGGCCGCAAGGGCTGTATCAACAGGGGTCGACGAAGTCGTAGTATCCGGCGCTACGGCGAGGGTCGTGTCAGTCGGCTCGACAGCGGTCGTATCGGCTGCGGCCAGCGTTGTGTCAACGACCGCGTCGGTGCTTTCGCCGGTCGGGGTTTCAGCCGCTTCGGAATCATCGGCCGCGGTGGTATCGGCGGCGGCCGCCTTACGGTGGCTGGCCAGCGTCTTCACCGCCTGCCCCTGCTTGAGCAGGTCGTATTCGCCCTTCATGAACGCGGTAAGCGCGAGTTCGCCGTGGTCGCCCACCGGGACAAGCTCCTTCAGGATAAAGACATCGAAGCCACCCTTGTTGAACGCCGCGAATGCGATCTTCTCACCGTCGGGAGACCACGACATCGACTTGATTCCCGAGAGGATATCGGTCACCGCAAAATTCTTGTTCGTGTTGAGATCGGCGATATACAGGTTGTCGATCCCGTTCCGATTCGATACAAACGCCACCTTGCTGCCGTCGGGTGAGACTTTCGGTACCCGATTCTGCCCCGGCCCGACATCGAGCGGCTTGCTCACCGGATGGTCGATATCGATCGTGAACAGGTTGTAGTAGCCGTAGTCGAAATCACCCGGCATGAATGCGCCTTCCGAGCGGACATACAGATGTTTCTGGGTCCGTAGCGAGGCCGACTGCGGGTGGGGATGGTCGGAGCAGAAAACCAGCCGGCGCGAATCGGGCATCCACGACGGGTCGACATCGTCGTAGCGGTCATCAGTCAACTGCTCGATCTCTCCCGTCTCGAGGTCGTAGACGAACAGGTCGCGCTTGTATTCCTTCAGAATGAAGGGGCCTGTCCCAACGACATGGTCAACGGCCCAGGCGATACCTTTCTCATTAGTTGTCGACTCATCCCCGCCCGTGGCATTCATCCAGGCCTGCTTGGAATAAATGGCTGTCCA
>CAYPYM010000011.1:0-15226 GCA_964414435.1 uncultured Ignavibacteriales bacterium
TTCCTGATCGACTGTTACAACGCCAATCCGGAGAATGTCAGGGCCGGGCTGGCGTGATTCATGGCGATAGAGACAAACAAGCGGCGCGTGCTGATTCTCGGCGACATGCTCGAACTGGGCGATGAATCGCCCGCCTACCACGAGCAGATCGGGCGGCACCTGGCGCAATACGACTTTGATCTGGCGCTGCTGGTCGGACCGATGTCGGCCCATATACTCGAGGGAGCGACGGCGGCCGGTGTCGCGCGCGGCAGAGTGCAGCATTTCGATACGGCTGAACAATGTGCGGCCCGAATCGAGGGGATCCTTCGGGAGGACGACCTGGTGTATTTGAAGGGTTCCCGCGGTATCGGGCTGGAAGCGGTTCTGAAACATTACAACGGCCCCGAGGAGGAGAACTGATGCTCTACCACCTGCTGTTTCCGCTGTCGGATCAGATTTCGGGGCTGAACCTTTTCCGCTATATCACGTTCCGGACGGCGGGCGCGATGGCGACGGCGATTTTCATCTGTCTCATCCTCGGCCCGATTTTTATCGGCCTGCTCAAGAAGTACCAGGTGCGCGAGAAGATCCGGGAGGAAGGGCCACAGTCGCACAAGAAAAAAGCGGGCACGCCGACCATGGGCGGCCTGATCATTCTGGCCGGGATCATTATCCCGACCCTGCTCTGGTCGGACCTCTCGAATTTCTACGTCCTCATGGCGCTGCTCGTCACCGCCTGGCTCGGCCTGCTCGGCTACATGGACGACTATCTCAAGGCGGTCAAGCACCAGCCCAAGGGGATGGTCGCGCGCAAGAAGTTCTTCGGGCAGGTGCTGCTCGGCGTCGTGTTCGGCGTCCTCCTGGTGTGGGCGTCGCCCGAGGGCCTCTATGACGGCATGACCGATATTCCGTTTTTCAAGAACTACGTGCTGTATCTCGGCCCGCTCTATATCCCGTGGGTGGTGCTGGTGCTGGCCGGATCGTCGAACGCGGTAAACCTGACCGACGGGGCCGACGGACTCGCGATCGGTCTTTCGGGATTGTGCTTCCTCGCGTTCGGCGGGATCGCCTACCTGACCGGGCGGCTCGATTTCTCCAACTACCTGCAGATCGTTTACCTGCCCGGCGCGGGCGAACTGACGATCTTCTGCGGGGCGGCGATCGGCTCGGCGCTCGGGTTCCTCTGGTTCAACGCGCACCCGGCCGAGGTCTTCATGGGCGACACCGGGTCGCTCGCGCTCGGCGGCGCGCTGGGCGGAATCGCTATTATGCTCAAGAAAGAACTGCTCCTGGTGATTGTCGGCGGCGTGTTCGTGATCGAGGTCCTGTCGGTGATTATCCAGGTGCTCTCATACAGATATCGCGGCGGCAAGCGGGTGTTCAAGATGGCGCCGATCCACCACCATTTCGAGCTGCTCGGCTGGGCCGAACAGAAAGTGGTGGTCCGGTTCTGGATTATCGGCGCGCTCTGCGCCCTCGCCACGCTGGCCACACTGAAGGTACGATGACGGTAGAAGAACGCATACGCGGAAGAAAAGTCGGCGTGATCGGCATGGCCCGTTCGGGTATGGCGGCCGCGCTGCTGGCGAAAGAGATGGGCGGGATCCCGTTCGTGTCGGACGCCGGCCCGGCGGAGAAACTGATTGAGGCAACCCAGCAGCTCGAGCGCTCCGGCGTACCGTACGAAACCGGCGGCCACACCGACCGCCTGCTCGAGAGCGACTATGTCGTGATCTCGCCCGGCGTGCCGCTCACGGCGTCGATCGCGGTGAAGGTGCGCGAGAAGGGCATCCCGCTCTTCTCCGAGATCGAGTTTGCCTCGTGGGTCTGCCGCGGGAAGATCATCGCGGTGACCGGCTCCAACGGCAAGACGACCACGACCACCCTGACCGGCGAAATCTGCAAGGCGGCCGGCCTGGAGACGCAGGTCTGCGGCAATATCGGGCGGCCGTTCGCCGAGGTCGTGACGCGCGTGCCGAGCAACGGCGTGGCGGTGGTCGAGGTGTCGAATTTCCAGCTCGAGACGATCGCCGATTTCAAACCGTTTGTGGCGTCGATCCTGAATATCACGCCCGACCATCTCGACCGTCACGGCACGATGGACGCCTATAAAAAGATCAAATACCGCATCACCGAGAATCAGGATTCAGGTGATGTGTTCATCCTCAACGCCGAGGACGAAGTGAGCTCCGGCGATACGATCGAGTCGAAGGCGACCCGCCTGTTGTTCAGCGTCAGCGATCATCCGACCGCAACCGTGTTCGTGCGCGACAACACCCTCTGGCTGCGTGACGCGAACGGTGAACGCCCCGTGATCGAGACGAATGACATTTATATCCCCGGGCCGCACAATCTGCAGAACGCGGCGGCGGCGGTGGCGATGACGGCGCAGGTGGGAGTGACACCGGAAACGATGGCCGACGTGCTGCGGACGTTCCCCGGCGTTGAACATCGGATGGAGCGGGCCGGCACCGTGGCCGGGGTGAACTTCATCAACGATTCGAAAGCGACCAATGTCGACTCGGTCGTGTGGGCGCTGAAATCGGTCGACACGCCGCTCTATTTGATCATGGGCGGCCGTGAAAAAGGGGCGCCATACGCTCCGATCGCGACGGTGGGGAAAAACAAGATTCGCGGGATCGTGGCGATCGGCGAGGCGAAGGAGAACATCTTCGCCCAGCTCGGCCGCGCGTTCCCGGTGCAGTTTGCCGCGACGCTCGAGCAAGCGGTGCGGAAATGTTTTGAGCTGGCGATTCCGGGCGAGACGGTGCTGCTGTCGCCGGCCTGCGCCAGTTTTGATATGTTCGACAATTTTGAACAGCGCGGCCGGGCGTTCAAGGCCGCCGTAGCAAGTCTGAAGAATGGTAAGAAGGACCACAACACGATCAACTCGTAGCAAGCGGATCGACGAACCGCTGGCGATCGCCTATCTCATCACGCTCGTGGTGGGACTGATCGCGGTGTATTCAACTTCCTCGATGATGGCGGAGAGCCGGTTCGGTTCGCACCTGTTCTTTTTCCGCAACCAGATCGTCTGGTCGGTGCTGTCGCTGGTCGCGGTGGCGGTGATCTGCAGGATCGATCTGGAGCGGTTCGCGGTTTATTCATGGCCGGCGTTTATGCTCACTCTCGGCCTGCTCGCGATGGTTTTTCTCATGCCGGCCCGCAACGGGTCGCATCGGTGGCTGTTCCTCGGGCCGCTCACGTTGCAGCCGTCGGAGATTTTCAAGTTCGTGATGATCTATTACCTGCGTTTTCGCTGGCGAATCGCAACCGCGATATAACGAAACTGCGCCAGTTGTTGATCCCGTACGCGCCGATGCTCGGCGCGGGATTCGTGCTCGTGCTGCTGGAGCCGGATCTCGGCACGATGATCGTGACCTTCATGACGGCGGTCGGCGTGTTCTATCTCGCCGGGGCGCGCCTGAAGCACCTGTTCACGGCGGCGGCGCCGGCGGTGACGACAGCCGCTTTCGTCGTCTTCGGGCTCGGTTACAAGAAGGCGCGGGTGATCGATTATCTGGCCTCGCTGGCCGATCCCACTGCCGGAAGTTACCAGTCGACCCAGGCGGCCCTCACGCTCGGCGCGGGCGGCCTGTTCGGGACCGGTCTCGGCGACGGGCGCCAGAAGCTGTTCTTCCTGCCGTATCCGCACACCGATTTCATTTTCGCGGCAATCGGCGAGGAAATCGGCCTGATCGGGCTGCTGATCATTCTCGGTCTGTTCGCCTACATGCTCCTCCGCGGTTTCAAAATCGCGGCAGCGCAGCCGGACCGATTCGGCTTCCTGCTCGCCTCGGGCGTGGTGCTCTCGCTGTTCATCAATATCGCGATCAATGTCGGCGTGGTGACCAGTCTCCTTCCGGTGACCGGGCTGCCGCTGCCGCTTATTTCGTACGGCGGATCGTCGCTCCTGATTTCGAGTGCGGCGATCGGGGTGCTGCTCAATCTCTCGCGGAGGATAGTCCGATGACGGCGGCTGTTGGCACAGCGCGTATCGTTTTCGCCGGCGCCGGCACGGGCGGACATCTGTTCCCCGCGATCGCTATCGCCGATCGGATTCGTGAGCTGCTTCAGGGTCGCATGCCGGTCGAGATCGTGTTTGTCGGCACGAAGCGCGGGATCGAGTATCGCCTTCGGGAGAAGCTCGGTTATCCGCTTGAGATCATCAACGTGCGCGGTCTCGTGCGTTCGTTCACGCTGACCAACCTGATCGTGCCGTTCGTGTTGATCGGGGCGCTGGTCCGGGCGTGGCTGATGCTCGGCCGGCTCAAGCCGGATGTCGTGGTCGGCACCGGGGGATACGTGGCGCTGCCGGTGCTCAAGACGGCGGTGTGGCGGAAGATCCCCACCGTGTTGCAGGAGCAGAATTCGTTTCCCGGTATCACGACGCGGCAGGCGGCGAAAGACGCGCGCCGGATCTACCTCGGGTTCGATGGCGCCCGGGAATATCTGAAGACAAACGCCGAACTGATTCTCACCGGCAACCCGGTGCGGCGGACGATCGTTGAAGGCAACCGTGAGAAGGCGATGGCAGAATACAAGCTCGATCCGTCGAAGAAGACGATTCTCGTGCTCGGCGGCAGTCAGGGGGCGCGAGCGATCAACGGCGCGATTTTGAAAAGCATCAAAGCCGGCGGTGTGCCGGATGGATATCAGATTCTATGGCAAACGGGGAAGAGGGATTACACGGATGTGGCTGCGCAAGCGGACGGTCAGGTAAAAGACTGCGCCCTCTTCCCCTTTGCCCATGATATGGCCTCGGTCTACGCCGCGGCCGATCTCGCGGTGGCCCGCGCCGGCGCGCTCACGCTGGCGGAGCTGACCGCCTGCAGCGTGCCGTCGGTGCTGGTGCCGTTCCCGTTTGCGGCGGGCGATCACCAGCGCAAGAACGCCACCGACATGGTGAAGCTGGGCGCGGCGACGGTGATTGACGAGAACGATATCGAAAGTCACGACCTCGTGCGCGAGGCGGCGGCGCTGATCGAATCGCCGCGGTATGCGACAATGAAAGACACTCTCGCGGCGATGACGGCCGGGCGGAAACCGGCTGTGGACATAATCGCCGAAGACATCATTGGACTGATCGAAGAAGAGAGGAAACGGCAGTGAAAACGACGGCGACGCCGGGAATCCTGGAATCAACCAGATTTGCGAACGATAGACTTATGTTTGGCAAAATTCGAAAACTGTACTTCGTCGGTATCGGCGGCTCGGGTATGTCGGGTATCGCCGAGATCCTGCACAATCTCGGGTTCGAAATCAGCGGCTCCGACCAGGCCGAATCGGACGTCACCCGCTATCTCGCCGGCCGCGGCGTGAAGATCTACGACGGTCACCGCGCCGAGAATCTCGGCGACAGCGAAGTGGTCGTGATCTCGTCGGCGGTGGGCGAGGACAACGCCGAGGTGGTGGAAGCGCGCCGTCGCGGTATCCCGGTCATCAAGCGGGCCGAGATGCTCGGCGAGATCATGCGCCTGAAATATTCGATCGGTATCGCCGGCACCCACGGCAAGACGACCACGACCTCGATGATCGGCCGCATCCTTCGCACCGGCAACTACCAGCCGACTATCATCGTCGGCGGCATCGTGGCCGAACTCGGCACCGGCGCGGCGCTCGGCGAGGGGCAGTACCTCGTGGCCGAGGCCGACGAATACGACCGCTCCTTTCTCGCCATGTTCCCGTCGATGGCGGTCGTGACCAATATCGAAGCCGACCACATGGATATCTACCGCGACATGGACGACCTGACCGAGTCGTTCCTCACCTACATGAACCGGGTGCCCTTTTTCGGTTCGGTCGTGCTGTGTGCCGACAACGAGCGGCTGATGCGCCTGCGTGACCGGCTCGCCCGGCCGTTTGTCACGTTCGGGTTTGCGGTCGAGGCCGACTACCGCGCGGTGAAGGTCAATCTCGAGGCCGGGCGTTCGACGTTCTCGGTCTATCGCCGCGGCGAATATCTCGGCGACATCATCCTGCACGTGCCGGGCGAGCACAATGTCTCCAACGCGCTCGCGGCGGTGGCGGCGTGCAGCGAGCTGGACGTTCCGTTTGAAATTATCGCCGACGGTCTCCTCGGCTTTTCCGGGGTCGGCCGTCGCTTTGAAATTGTCGGCGAGGCCGGCGGCGTGCTCGTGGTCGATGATTACGCGCATCACCCGACCGAAGTCGAAACGACTCTTCGCACGGCGAAGGAGCTGTACGCTCGCCGGGTAATCGTCGTGTTCCAGCCGCATCTCTTCACGCGGACCCGCGATTTCGCCGACCGGTTCGCCGAGGCGCTCTCGATCGCCGACAAGTGCCTGCTGGCGGATATCTATCCGGCCCGCGAAAAACCGATCGAAGGCGTGACTTCGGAATTGATCGCGCGCAGGGCAAACCAGATGAAGATCGGCGATTTCAGCCTGATCGGCCCGCGCGACAACGCAGCCGCCGAAGTCATGAAGATTGCCCGGCCCGGCGACATGGTGATCACGATGGGAGCGGGATCGATCACGCTCGAGAAGAAGAATATTCTGGAGGCGCTGAAGAAGCTGTGACGATTCGTCCGAAAAGAATCGGCCTCGCGGCCTTCGGGCTGCTCGTGTTCGGGCTGTCGCTGGTGGTGACGGTGCATTTCACGAAAGCGTGCCGGTTGAACACGGTGACGATGAACGGGAAGGTGGTCGACAACTGGCAGGCGAAGTTTTCGATGCTTCGTCCGGCCTCGCTGGCATCTCAGCCGCTCGGCAACCTGGCTCAGTCGTTGCTTGCCCGCGATGACGTGTTCAAGGTCGATATCGACTACCGGCTGCCGGGTGAGATCGACATTCGCACGAACGAGTTCGAACCGGTCTGTTATGTCGTCGGGCAGGAGTCGGGCAAGCTGTTCGGGCTGAACCGGCGCGGGCGCCTGGTTTCGCTCGACCGGGTCGATATCGACTGGGAGAAGCCGGTGTTCACCGGCCTGGCCACCGGAAACCTGCACTCGTTCTGCGATGATCCGCGGGTGTCGGTCGTGATCGGCCAGCTTGCGCTGCTTCGCGACGACCGACCGGAGATGTACCGGTTGCTCGACGAGCTTGATTTCTCCGAACCGGGTTACCTTCGGGCGAACATCTCGGGGCTGCCGTACTATCTCCTGATTCGTTCCGATCGGCTGGTTGAGGATTTCGATCGGTTCGTGGAGTTTGCTCAGAAATACCAGCCGGATCTGACCGGGGCGTACCGGGTCGATCTGCGCTACGACGATATGATCATCTGCGCTCAAAAGGACCAGAAGAAGAAGTAATCGGATGGCGGCGGACAACATCATAGCGGCTCTCGATATCGGCACGACCAAGATCGTGTGCCTCGTCGGCGAGATGGATGCCGAGGGACGCATGTACGTGATCGGGCACGGGCTCGGCCCGGCCGAGGGACTCCGCCGCGGCGTGCTGGTTGATATGGAGAAGACGGTGAAGTCGGTGCAGAAGGCGGTGGCCGATGCCGCCCTGATTTCGGGAACGGAGATCGACCGGGTGACGGTGGGGATCGCGGGCGAACATATCCGTTCGATTAACAGCCACGGGGTCGTGGCGGTCAGCCGCTCCGACAACGAAATCACCGCCGCCGATGTGAAGAAGGCGATCGACGCCGCCCGGGCGGTCGCGATTCCGGTCGACCGCGAGATCATTCACGTTATCCCGCAGGAGTATTCGGTCGACGACCAGCCGGGGATCAAGGATCCGACCGGCATGTCGGGGGTGCGGCTCGAGGTCGAGGCGCATATCGTGACGGCGTCGATCACGACCGCGCGGAACCTGTACCGGGCGCTGGAACGCTGCAATCTCGACGTCGATCACATGGTGCTCGAATCGCTGGCGCTGTCGGAGGCGATGCTGACCGACGAGGATATGTCGGTCGGGGTGGTGGTGGTCGACATCGGCGGCGACCTGACGAACATTTCGGTTTTTCACGACGGTGCGATTCGCCACACCGCGGTGGTGCCGCTCGGCGGACGCAACGTCACCAACGATATCGCCATCGGCCTGCGTACGACGGTCGACAAGGCGGAAAAGCTCAAACTCGGTCACGGCGCGGCGCTGGCCTCGCTGGTCGATCCGGAGGAGATGATACTGGTCGAGACGGCGGCCGGACGGGAAGGGCGGGAGATTTCCCGCAACGTCCTGGCGTCGATCATCGAACCGCGGATGGAGGAGATTCTGTCGCTCGTGATTCGCGAGATCAAACGGGCCGATGTCGCCGACATGCTGACCGGCGGCATGGTGCTCGCCGGGGGAGCGTCGCTCCTGCCCGGCACGATCGAACTGGCCGAGCAGATGCTCGACATGCCGGTTCGGCGGGGCGAGCTGAGCAGCTTCGAGTCGACTCCCGACGAGCTCAACAACAGCAGTTACGCGACCGCGCACGGTCTGCTCGCGTACGGTTTCGGCCACGATCCATCGCCGTCGAGCCCGCGCAGCAAGGTCAGCGGGTTCCTGAAAAGGTTCGAGAAATGGATATCACGTCAATTTTAGCATACCGTTCATGGAGGAACCATTATGTCGGATGACAAGCACAAATTCAGCTTCGCCGATGACTTCGTCGGCTACGCCAACATCAAGGTAGTCGGTGTCGGCGGCGGTGGCGGCAACGCCATCAACCGGATGATCGAAGCCGGTCTCCGGGGGGTCGAGTTCATTGCGATCAACACCGATGCGCAGGTGCTCGACCAGAACCGGGCCGACAAGAAGGTCCAGATCGGGGTCGAGCTGACCGGCGGACTCGGCGCCGGGGCGAATCCCGAGGTCGGCAAACGCGCGATCGACGAAAGCCGCCGTGAGGTCAGCGAATCGCTCGGCCGCCCGAACCTCGTCTTTATCACGGCCGGCATGGGCGGCGGCACCGGCACCGGGGCGGCCCCGGTCGTGGCCGAGATCGCCAAAGAGGCCGGCGCCCTGACCGTGGCGATCGTCACCAAACCGTTCCGCTTCGAGGGCGGCAAGCGGATCACCCGCGCCGAGGCGGGCCTCGAGGAGCTGCGGTCGAAGGTCGACACGCTGATCACGATCCCCAACGAGCGGCTGATGCAGATTGTCGACAAAAAGACCACGCTGTCGGCCGCGTTCGCGACCGCCGACGAGGTTCTGCACCAGGCCACCAAGGGTATCTCCGATCTGATTACGATCCCCGGCCTGATCAACTGCGACTTCGCCGATGTCCGCACGGTGATGCTCGAGCGCGGCGATGCGCTCATGGGCACCGGTTTCGGCACGGGCGAAGAGAAGGCGATCGACGCCGCCCAGCAGGCGATCTCGTCGCCGCTGCTGGAAGACGTGTCGATCAGCGGCGCGCGCGGCGTGCTGATCAACGTGACCGGCGGTGAGGACATGACGCTGTTCGACGTCAACACCTCCACCTCGCTCATCTACGAGGCGGCCGGCAACGACGCCAACATCATTTTCGGCGCGGTCGTCGATCCCGAAATGGCCGACCAGATGCGCGTGACCGTGATCGCGACCGGTTTCGGCCGGCCCGAAGAGAAGAGGGCGGCGGCAGTCAAGGAGGCGGTCGCCAAACAGACTCCGAGCGGACAGCCGATCTCGCTGTTCCCCGAGGCGCCGGCTCCGGTCCGTCCGGAAGCGCCCGTCATGGTGAATCACGAGCCGCCAGAGGTGGTCGAGCCGGAGCGCGTCATGGCGATGGCCGATGTCACCGGTGACGAACAGCCGTACTACGATAACGGTTACGACAGCGGAAACGGTAACGGCAACGGTCACGGCAGCAAGCAGCGGGTGCCGCTGTTCACCGAGGCTGACCGGACGATCCCGGCCTATATCCGCCGTCTCAACGACGGCCAGTGATTCGGATTCGGCCGAGTCCGATTCGAGACATGACAAAGGAAGAACGAACCTGACATAGCAACCAATGAAGGTGTGAGCGTTCTCTCCACGCGGCGGTTCTCCACCCGCCGCTGAGCGCGGCACACTTACGATATGTAGAGCCCAGGGCTCTATGCGTACTTGGTTCCTCCACAGTGCCGCCGGTTAAACTACCCTACCGGCGGCATTTTTATGTCCGGTTGCCGATGAGAACAGAAAAAGCCGGCGCCAATGCGACGCCGGCTTCGAGCGATGTCTGATTGTGACGTTTACTCGGCCTTTTTGATTCCGTCGAGTTTGAATTCCACTTTGTACGTGATCCAGCACGCGACCGGTTTGTCCTCGTACATGGCCGGCTTGTAGCGGCATTTCGGAGCAGCCGCGAGCGCCGCCGAATCGAGCGTCGGCGCGCCCGAGGACTTGCGAACGACTGCTTTTCGCACGGCGCCGGTGGAGTCGATCAGGGCCGCGATCCAGACCCGGCCTTCGATGTGGTCATCGATCATGTGCTCCGGATATTTGGGCGGCTGCTGGAAGATTGCCTGGGGCGGCTCGGTCACCTTGACGAAATCATCGATACCGGGGAGCGAATCATCGGCGGTGTCGGCCGGCTCTGCTTTCGTTGCGGCCGCCCCAACTTCGACCGGCCCTCCGGCCGCCCCGAGCTGCATGGCCGAGATCGGCCCGACGGTCGCAAACAGGAGCAGAAACATGAGAGTCAGCGCCGCGATTCCGACCCGGTCGCGGCGGACCCGTTCGTTCAGGATAGCCATAATTCTTCCCTCCATATTCGATCGGCGCGCCATTCCCGCCCCGGGTACCTGAGCACCCCGGGCGCGACGGGCGATCGCCAGAATGTTTTCGGCGTATTCGGCGCTGTCGAATCCTTCCAGCAGCACGCAGTCGTCGCAGACGCGTTCGGCTTCGAGAATCAGGCGCCGCCGGACCAGGTGGACGAGAGGATTGAACCAATGCAGGGCGAGCGCGATGTCAGCCGCCAGCCCCCACGCTATGTCGTGACGGCGAACGTGCGTTATTTCGTGGATGAGTATCTGCCGAAGGTATGAATCCGGCGCCTCCAGCGCGGACGCCGGAAGCACCAGGACCGGGCGAAACACACCGCACACAAAGGGCACATTGATGAGGTCGGAGATCACGATGCGCAGGCCGCATAGCGGCATCGGATCAGCCGCGCCCGTCAGTCGCCTTAGAACGTCGGCATCAGCAGCGCGACCGCGGCGAACAATACGCCGGGCGGCGTACCATCCGATCAACGACCGCGATAGAATTGCGGCTGCTCCGATCGCCCAGAAGAGAAACAGCATCAGCGGCCAACCGAACGCAATACGATTACCGGCCGTCCCGACGATCGGTCCGCCCGTAACGGTGATGCCGGTCAGGAGTGGCAACGGCAGAGTGGCGGCGCCGGGAACGGTTGCGATATTCCAACTTGGCAGCACCAGCGCCATCAGGGGGAGGACGAGGATGGCCGCGATTCCGCCGCGGCAGATCGCGCTGCGATATACCGCCGGGAGACGGCGGCCGAGATACAGCCCCACCGCACCCAAAAGCGCTATCAGCCCCGCCTTGATCCACCATGAGGCCAGTGGGACCAGCCAGGCGGCCGGGCCGGCCAGGTGTGTCGTGATGCCGGTCATGACCTTCCCTTTGTCTTGCGGCTTTCGCTGATAAGCTTTTCCAACCGCGTCAACTCGTCGTCATCCAGCGAGCCGTCGTAGATATCAACCAGCGAGGCCACCGCCCGCGATACCGAGCCGTCGAAAAAGGTCCTCACCAGGTGGCGCAGGGCCATGGTCCTGGCTCGTTCGCGGCTTATCGTCGGGCGATAGCGATAGGCCCGGCCGTCGCGGATATGCGACACGAAGCCTTTGTCTTCGAGAATGGCCAGCAGGGCACGGACCGCAGAATAGCCCGGCGGATCGGGCAGTTCCGCCATCACCTCGGCCACGGTGGCGTTCTGCCGAAGGTAGAGGGCGTCGATTATCTGCCGCTCGCGGCGGCTCAGTTCGTGCGTGACGGGCTTTTTCATGGTACCTCAGAGACGTCCGGCGGCGGCCGGGTGTGTAACACTTTCTGCTAAAATATTAGCACGAAAAGGTGGGTAGGTCAAGTAAATAATGCTAATAAATTAGCAGTTGATGAGTTCTCGCGGGGGTGGAGTTCCGGCTCCCACGCGGAGCGGCCCGGTCGCATTTCCCGTGAACCAATGCGGCCGGAGGACGGTTATACGGATAGCAAAGGAAAACGAGACACCCTCTCACCGCGTCCACCCGCTCCCCCTAGCCGGGGTATCCCGAATATAGAGAATAGTTTTCACGAAAGGCAGGCCGCTGCCGAGTCGCCGGTATCGGTGCGCCGGCGCGGCACTGGAAAGGAGTTGCAACCATGAAGGGGCATGGAGCCAACCGGTTGAAGGCCGGCATCATCGCGATGCTGGCATTCGCATTGGTGGGAACGTCGATTCCCGTGTACGCCACGACTGAGGCCCAGGACCTCGCCCAGATCAAGGCGTCAGTGGAGAAGAGGCTTGAACACGATCATATCATTCCGCAGAACGAGGTGTCGGTGCAGGTTGCCGACGGTACGATCACGCTCACCGGTACGGTCGAGAGTATTCGCCAGAAGCGCAAAGCCGGAGACGAAGCGAGGCATGTCGAACGCGACTACGTGGTCGACAACCAGCTGACGGTAAAGAGCAGCGCGCTCACCGACGTGCAGCTTCAGAAGGACGTCATGAAGGCGGTCAACCAGAGCATTTTCTACGGCGTGTTCGACTGGGTAACGGCCAAGGTGAAGGACGGGAACGTCACGCTGGAAGGCGTGGTCGACCAACCGTGGCACAAGGGCGAGATCGCCCGGGTTGTCGAGGCGGTGAAGGGGATTCACGAGATCATCAACCGCATCGATGTCCTGCCGCCGTCGATGAACGATGAGGAGATCCGCCACGCCGCGGCGCGCGCGATCTATCACGAGCTTTACGACGAAGCGTACCAGGACAACCCGAACCCGCGGATTCACATTATTGTGTATGACGGCGACGTCACGCTGGCCGGGGACGTCTGGGCGCCGATCGTGAAGCAGGAAGCCGAGAACCTGGTGTACTACTGGACCACCGCCGGTCGCGTCACCAACGATCTTACGGTGCAATAAGCACGAGCGCAGCCGGGGGAATCGCTTCAATCCCGTATGGCGATTCCCCCTGTCGGGGGGAGCCCCGGGCTCTCCCCATCTCCTGCAAAGGAAATCGCTGCCTTCATCCCATCGCGACGCGGCCGGTTCCGGGCCGCGAACTTCCGGGATTACTCAAACGACTTTTTCAGCAGGACAAGCTGGCCGATGTGGTAGGAATTGTGCTTGGCGAGCACGATTGTTTCACGAAGCAGGGTCTGGCCGCTCTTCGCGTGCGGAATCTTCGCAAACAGATCGTTTTTGGTATCCTCGATGAGCGCCGTCATGGCCGCGAGATCGGCGCGGAACCGGGCCACGCTCGAGTCCCAGGCGTTGTCGTCGGGCGGCGCCGGGGTTTTCGGCCAGTAGCCCTCCGGCCATTTGGGCGAGACGTGTTTCGGGTCGCGGCTGAATTCAAGAATATCCCACTGGGCAATCCGCAAATGCTCGAGCAGTTGCCAGGCGGTGTGCGCGAATCCGTCGGGCAGCACCCCGCGCTTGTCGCGCGGAAAATCGTCGATAGCGTCGTCGAACGTGAGATGGGCCTGGGGCTGGTTGAGCATGTCGGCGAGATGGGTGCGAATCACGGCGTCGTTCATAATGGTCTCCCTGGTTTGGAAGCTGTCCGGTTTTATCCATTGCAACCAACACCGGGGCGGGGAGTGCCGGGAAAAGCGGCAGGGGGAATTCCGGAGAGTCATTTCAGACTGCTGCGCCATCCCCACACTATATAGGCGCCTTCCCTGATTCGTGCCCGGCAGGCTCGCTTTTCGGCGTCCGGCGAATAGCTGTAAGTCATGGCGGTGCAGTAAGATAATATTGCCGCCGGGGCGGCACGGGGAGTGCTTTCAAAGCATACTGCATGTCCCTGAACTCAGGGGGCAAGACAGAGGAGGCAATGCGCAATGAGATCCGGGATTCACATAAATCTGAACGGTTGGGAGATAGCCCGCCAGCTCCATGAGAGCGACCGCCGGTTGTTCTCATCGATGGAGAAGCTGGCCTCGGGCCTCGCGATCAATCGGGCCTCGGACGGCCCCGCGATGCTCATTATATCGGAGCGTCTGCGCTCGCAGATCGCGTCGCTTGACAAAGAGATCCAGAACCTCTCGATGCAGGAGTACAAGTACGAGTTCGCGTCGTCGGCCGCCATGCAGTTGCGGGACAAGCTGACCGAACTCCGCTCGCTTGCAGTCGGCGCGGCCAACGAGGGCGGCAACGACGAGGCGGCGCAGGCGGCCTATCAGAATGCGGCGCAGGATATCGTCGCGAGCTACAACGATCTCGCGGCCACGGCGGAATACAACGGGAAGAAAATCTTCGATGGTTCCTCGGAGGCGCTCACGGTGGTGAACCGGCTCGAAGGCGTTGACCTGTCGACAGCGGAGGCGGCGGCGGCATCGATGGAGAAGATCGACGGCGCCATGAGTGAGATCGACCATGTGCAGATAGATCTGGGATCGAAGATCCGTCACCAGTTTCAGTCACAGCAGGCGTCGCTGGCGATCACCCGTCAGAATCTGATCGCCTCGGAAAGCCAGATTCGCGACACCGACTGGGCGATGGAACTGTCGAAGATGCTCGCGGAAGAAATTCGATTCAAGGCCGGAGTGGCCTTGATGGCTCAGGCTCGACTCAGCAGCCGGACGGTGCTCGGACTGCTGAGCGGTTAGGCTCTTTCTCCCCCTGTATGGCATAGGATTGCCCCCTGTTTGCACCGCCGCCGGGTTTCTCCCAGCCCGGCGGTTTTTTTATCTGGGCTCGCCGTCCGTACTTGTGCAGGAGCGCCCGGTACTGCAGATCACGTTTGAACCGGTCGAAACGACTGTCCTCGGACGGTTCCGGCAGGTATCGCCCGGCCGGGAGCTTCCACTCGTTCTTGAAGGCCCGCTCGAGATAGACGAGCGTGCTGTCCAGTTGTTTCTCCTCGGCGAAGGTGCCGGCGAGCGAATAAAGGAGCAGCGCGTTATCGTCATCGTACAGCAGTCCCTCACGCAGGACCTGTTCGGCGTTTTCGAAATCATCGATCTCGGAGTAGGCGCGCCCGAGGTTTTCCATGGTGGCGACCCAGTCGGCATCGCCCAGCACGCGGTGCTGCCGATCGGCGGCGAGGGCTTCCTCGTACCAGGCGATGGCCTCAAGCCACTGCTTGTTGAGAAAGGCGTAGTCGGCCCAGATGACGACATCGTTAACGGTTGGTGCGAATGAGG
>CAYPYM010000012.1:0-6611 GCA_964414435.1 uncultured Ignavibacteriales bacterium
CGCCAACGCCCGCTGGAGGAAGGAATGGACGCCGCCGCCGGACGCACCCGCATCTTCACCGCCGCCGCCTTTATGTACTTCACCACGTCGTACCTGCTGCTGCGTCTGAGCGGTCACGGACCCGCCCTGCTCTACAGCCTTCAGTCGCTGCTGCTCCTCGCGGTTATCTACCTCATCAGTATCGGGGCCGACTGGATGGTCGACGCCTCGGTGCGCCTCGCCCGTCGCCTCGGCATCTCCTATCTAGTAATCGGTTTGACCGTGGTGGCGATCGGCACCTCGGCGCCGGAACTGGCGGCGTCACTCCTTGCCGGCCTGCAGGGAAGCGGCGATGTGTCGATTGCGAACATCGTCGGTTCGAACATATTCAACCTCTGCTTCATTCTCGGCGGCGCGGCGTTGCTCACGCGCGGGGGAATCGCGATCAAGCGAGTCATGGTCTGGCGCGACGGCGCGGTCGTCGTGTTCGGCTCCCTCCTGCTCTTTTTGTTCGTGGGTGGTTTCCCCACCTCGGGCCATCCCGCCTCCGAAAGCGGCTGGCTCGATCTGCTGAACCTCAAACTCGATCGCATTGAAGGCGTAATCTTCGTCGCCGGCCTGGTCGGCTATCTGTACTGGATCTACCGTTCGAGGCGATCACATCCCGACGAACTTCCGGATAGTCCCGAAGACCGACCGGCCGAAACGCCGGACGAAAAACCCCGTCCCGTGTTCTATGATCTCGCGATCTTTGCGGGCAGCCTCGCGATCGTGCTGGTCGGCTGCAACATTCTTGTCGGCGAGTGGAGTATCTCGCTCGACAACGGCGGCTACGGTGCCCTCTGGTTTGCGCACCAGCTCGGCCTGCCCAACTATGTTGTCGGAGCGACGATTGTCGCGGCCGGAACGTCGGCGCCCGAACTGGTCGTCTCGCTGACCGCGGCATCGCGCGGGCACGGCGATATCGCCACCGGCAATCTGATGGGCAGCACGATTTTCAACATCTTCGGCGTCACCGGTGCGGCCGGACTGCTCCTGCAGCGGCCGCTGGCGGCGCCGGTCACCCTCTCCCCCGAGATCACCCCGACCCTCATCGGGCAGTTGATCCTCGTCATCCTGATCTGCCTGTTCATGTTTACCGGAAGAAGATTGAGTCGCCGCGAGGGACTGGTCCTGCTGGCGATCGGCGTGGCGAAATGGGTGCTCGATTTCGCCACCCGCGGCCGCCTCTGAGATCCCCCCGGCAATTCCAAAGAAAAGGCCGACGCTCTCGCGCCGGCCCTTGAACGATCCATTTCAGAGTAAAATCACGGCCCGACAACCGTCACGCCCTTGGTTCTGAGCGCCACGAACTGCGCGGTCGGAATACCGGTATTGCCGGTCAGGTCGACATAGTCGCCCTGCCCCGCTATACCGTCGTTGAGGAGCAGCGGCGTGATGTCCGTGATGTTGTTGTTGGCGAGATAGAGACTCTGAATATTCGGCAGATTGGTCAACGGCGACAGATTGGAGATCTGGTTGCCGTCAGCCTGGATATACCACAGGTCTTTCAGATTCTCAATCCCGGCCAGACTGGTGAGACCGGTCGATGAAATCGTGAGGTAGCTGAGTTGACTGAGTCCCGCAACCGGGCGGAGGTCGGTTACCCCCGTGTAGCTGAGCTCAAGATCGTCGAGGTTCATCACCTGGTCGATCCCGGTGATATTCGTGATATTCAGATCGACGCCGTTGAAGCTCGTCAGTCGCAGCGCATCCGAGAGCCTGATTGGTCCAACCGAGCCCTGCGGATAGATAGCCGCTCTCATGGCATTTTCGAGCACGGTGTCAGGGAAGGTAATGTCCCGATCGGCGATCGGATCGATTATCACCTGCGACTCCTCGAAGTAGATCTCGGGGTAGATTGAGAGGAAGGAGGAGTCGAGAAACGCCATATCCTCGTAACCGACGTACATGTACGGCGCCGGGATGACCGTATCGCCGGTGAAGGCGCGGGTCGTAAACGGCACCGACGCGAGCAGAGTCGCTCCGGGACCGGTGAAGGGGATAATATTGGACGAATCGCCGACCACCACCCGGTACTGGGTGGCATCGTTCCACAGCTCGTTGCTGTAGAAGATGCCCGGCGGGATGTTGCTCGGTTCCGTCCCGATCTGCGGCTGCAGATACCCGTTATACCCGAAATACCCCCAGTAAAACTGGATTTCGGCATACACCGCCGTCGGCATATTGTATGCCATAAGATTCATGGTAAAGGTCGAGCCCGATGTCACGCGCTGGAACATGGGGGTCAGCTTGAGCATCGGCACCATCGGCACCAGCGTGATCGGCACCGTGATCTGAACGTCGGGCGTCACGGTCGCGGTGGTAATACCGCGATAGATCACCGGCGTCAACTGGGCCGACTGTTTCCCTACCCCGGCGGCACTCAGCAGTTCGAGCATGAAGACGCGGGCCGGACCGGACGGCACCGAGTCGATATGCAGCTCGAATGTGCCGCTGTCGGTCACGAAGGAATCTACAACGATGGGGTCCATGCCGACACCGGTGATCGTCAGTCGCGCGGAGTGGATCTGCTGGAGCAGCTTGGGTGACGGCGGGGTTTCATACGAAACGTCAAGCATCACGTTCGGCCCGTTGACCGGGCCGGTCGGCCGGTCGGTGCAGCCGGGTATGATCGCGGCGAGCGCGCCCATGACAACCAACCCGACGGCGATCTTACGAGAGATGTGATTCATACTGTTCCTCCTCTCACATCGAGGCCGTCAGGCCGAGGGTTAATTGGTATCCGGACACGTCTTCACTGACCGTCTGGGTCTTATCGGGGTTGGTGAAGATCTTCGCGCTGCCGGTGTAAAGCTTGAAACCGGCATTGACGCTGAAGTTCTCGCCGAGCGCGCGGCCGGCCGCACCGCCGAAACCGAACACGGTGCTGTGATCGAAATCGATATTGTTGCTTCAGATATAGCGCATGTCGACCGACGGCACGATGGTCCAGTCCTCGGCCATCGTCCAGCCGAGATGACCGCCGATCGAGAACTCGTTGCCGTAGAGCTTGTCTGAGACCAACACCAGAGCGGAATTGGAATCGAGACTCACTTGCGGGACCTTGTTGTCGCCGCGAATGATATAGCGCAGCATGCCGCCGTAGCTGATGACGTTCCCCTTGCGGTTCAGGCCGAACCGGGTGTCGAGCGACGGGCTCTGTTGGAATATCTCCTTGCCCACGAGCTTATCTTTCGTGTAGAGCGAGTAGATCGCGGTGAGGAAGTACCGGAAATCGCCGTTGTCGATTTCGGCAGAACCGTTGAAGGCGAAGACATCGCCGGGATTGTAGTCGATAATGCCGGTGTACGGCGTGTACTTGCCGACAAAATTGTACGACAGTCCGGCGCCCAGCTTCACGTTGTCGCCGGCTGTGGTGGCGCCGCCCACTAGGACGTTGAACCCGAAACCTTCGCCGAGCCGCCGAAGAGGCATTTCGAGGAAGTTTCGGGACAGCGCCTGCAGAACAAACCACCCTTCGTCCAGAGACAGGTCGGTCTTGCCGGTCGGAAGGTTCAGGCCGAGCGACACGAGCAGCCGATCGTTCGCGAATGAATGCCGACCCTGCACGCGGAAATCGGTCAGCCCGTTGAGCGTGTACTCCTGGGAGGGCGTCTTCAGCTTGTTGCCCGAACCGGCCACGTAGAAGGAGACGTCGAAGTTATCCTTGACCGGCATGAACCCCGACACCGGTGACACCACCTGGCTGATGGTGGTGTCGTGGCCGTCGACCTCGACTTTCCATGAATTGTAAATGAAGCGGGCGCCGCCGGCGGCCGGTTGACCGTAGACTACCTGCGCCGCGACGTCGCTGCCGGCCAGCGCCATCAGAAGAGCCACGGCGACTATGGTGATCGTAAGTTTAGTTCCCATTGAGATCCCCCTTCACCACGATCGTGCCGTACCCGACCGCCACCGGCGGCTGGTTGGCCGGCGAGATATTGGTCAGGTCGGGGATCCCGCCGATATTGATCGAAATCCCGTTGAGCAGCGAGCCGAGATCCTCGGCGAGCTGACCCACCGTCGGGTTGCCGGCCACGGCCTGCTGGAATCCGGCCTGGGCCGCACCCATCGAAAGGTCGGCGGATACGACCGCGGCCTTGGCGGCGGCCGCGCCGAAACTCGGATCGATCTGGGCCGCCTGGTCGTATTGCGTCGCGGCGCCGCTCAGGTTGCCCTGCGCCTGGGCCTCGAGGCCGCGGGAATAGGCGAGAAACGCCAGGAACGATTCGGTCGGAACCTGTTCGATCGAATCTCGCTCGGCGGCCGTCAACTGGATCCCGAGATTATCGATCACCTTAAAAACAAACGCCTTCTCGATCGCGAAGATCTTCTGCAATTGACCTTCCGAAGTCTCGGGCTTGTTGGTGCTGCTGTCGGCGGTGTTGACCACCACGCCGTCGAGACGAATCGCGTCGTCGCCCATGTCGAGCACGGTAGCGGTGACGAGATGGCGGCTGCCGAGCAGCTTACCGACCCGGGGCGCGGTCGACGGGTCGACCATCCCGGAGGCGCCGAGCGCCAGTTCCTGCTGAATGACGTCGATCTTCAGCCGGTCGACAACGCGAAGCTGGCTCACCTTGCTCAGATCGATCGAGGTGAACTCGGCGAGGCCGCGCGCGATCGGGGCGAGATCGGGGCTCAGCTTGCTGGCGTCGAAATCGGCCACGGCAATCGTGTTCGGCGGGATCGAGTCGACATTGATCTTGTTCTCGTTGGCCAGCGCCTGCTTGACTTCCTTATGGACGTTCTGGCTGATCAGGTAATCGAGGTGAGCCCGGATCAGGTTTTTCGTCTTGCCGCTCGGTTCGAGCGTCAGCGCCCGCGTGTAGGCGTCCATCGCCTTGTCGGTCTGATCCTGTTTCTCGAGGATCATGCCGAGATAGAGCGTCGCCCGGGCGTCGGGGCGGATATTGTTGGCCTGGTGCAGGGCGTCCTCGGCTTTTTCGTAGTTCCCCAGCTCGAAGAACGCCATCCCGAGGCCGCGCCAGGCGTCGACACTCTGCGGGTTGGCGGCAATCTCCTGGTAAAACAGCGACACAGCCCGGGTATAGTTGCCCTGCTCACTCGCCGCCACGCCCTGCCGGTAGAGCGACTGCGAAGCGCAGCCGCCCAGCGCGAGCGCGGCGACAGCCAGGAGCAGAAGAATCCGTTTCATCGTGTGTGTACCTTCTTCCATTTGACCGGTCGCGCCGCCTCAGCTGGCCAGCGGTCGGTAGATTTCCATTTTGCGCTTGGCTTCGGCAAACGACGGATCGAGTTCGTACGCCTTCTTGAAGTTCTCGTAGGCCTCACGGTAATCGTACTGGTCCATATACTGAAGGCCGCGCGAATAATACGTCATCGCGTCGTCGGACGAGGTGCCGCCTTCGTCGATCGCCGTCAGCTCCTTCTTGTTGAGCTTCATGTCGAGATCGCCCGCGATCTGCTTGACGAGGTCCTTCTCCATCTCGGAGAATTTCGGCTTGCCTTCATTGTCGGCCGACGACACGATCTCGGACGTCTCGACATTGACGACGCGCACGACCATGCGGGCGTCATCCTTGTCGAGCTGGGTGATGCTGCCGAAAACCATGTACTTCGCGCCGAGGATCTTGCCGACCTTGACCGCCGTGGCCTGATCGACCGCACCGCTCTTCTGGAGTTGCAGCTCTTTGAGGATGAAATCGATCTTGTCACGCTCGATCACCGTCAGATTGGAGATCTTTCCGAAATCGTAGGCGAAGAAATCGGACAGCCCCTTCGACAGCAGGCCCAGTTCCTCCTGGTACTTGCCGGTCGAGAAGTTGTCGAAGCGCATGATGGCGATCGTGGTCACGCCCTCTTTGTCCTTCGGACAGGTGAGCTGGTCCTTGTCCTTGATGATGCGGTACCAGCGGTCGCGGAGTTCCTGCGGCCAGATCTCCTGCGGCATCGGGGTGAGACACGGCCCGATCTGCGAAATGCGGTCGAGATAGTCGAACGACTGCTGCTGGTATTTCTGCCCCTTGGCATAGGTAAGAATACTGAGGACCTCGTAGATGGCGACACTGTCCGTCGGCTGCAGGTCGGTGCGGCCGAGGAGGGTGTCGGCAATAGCGATGCCCCTATCGTAATCGAGATCGTTGTAGGCGTTGAGCGCGTCCGAGAGCCTGTCGGCGACCGTCTCCTGCGCCCAGAGGGGGGCGGCGACGGCTATCAGCAGGAAGGCGCACAGAAGGACGAACCAACGCCGATGAAATGATCCTGACCACTTCATGGTGACTCCTTTGGTATGGATTGGCTTTAGATTGTACGTCGTAAAGATAGGTCAACGTTGACCTATGCAAAAGGATTATTGTTCAAATTCGAACAATACCTTGTAGACGCTGTCGGCGGTGATGTTCACCGTGTCGACCCGCGTCTGTTCCGCCCCGTTCAGTTCGAGACTCACACTGACGACATGTCGACCCGGTTTGAGCCAGAGGGTGTTGTTGGTCTGCACCGGCTGCATCGCACCGTCGACATAAATCTTCGCCCCGCGCGGCCGCGAGCCCACCCGCACCTCGCGCGGTTTCACCGTCGGCGGCTTCGGCGTCGCCTCGGCGAACGTAAACCGGAACGCGCGGCTC
>CAYPYM010000012.1:6621-7859 GCA_964414435.1 uncultured Ignavibacteriales bacterium
CCCTGTCCTTCCATCTCAAGGAGCTGAAGAACGCGCGGCTCGTCTCCTGTCCGGCGCTCACCCGGACCGTATCACGCAAAACCCGTTCTTTTGAATCCTCGTTCACGACCCGGATCGCGTAGCGGCCGGTATCGAGCGTGGTTGTGGCCGACGACTGATCCCGCGCCAGCAGCCGATCGCCGACATAGATGTCGCCCGACGGATCGACATCGATCGCGAGCGTCCCCTGCTCCACCGCCGGTCCGGAGCTTTCCACCACGAAGCGGTGCCGCTGCGAAACCTTGCCCTCGACACCGGCATTGGTCATCGCTGTCACCTGCCAGTACCAGGTGCCGGCCTCCAGACCGGGCGGGAACGTGAAATGATCGGTGTTCCAGGCAATCTTCTTCGGTATTTCAAAGAGCGAATCTTCGGAGTATTCAATCATGTATCGACCGTCCGGGGCCGCCGTCGACGACCAGGCCAGCCCGATCGAGTCCTTATCGGTGAACGTCGCGCCGTTGTCGGGCGCCAGTAGTTCCGGAGCGGGCGGACCTTCCGGCCCGCTGCTGCGGAAGACTGTCCACCAGACGGCGACAGCGACGATTATCACCAGAAAGCCGACACCGGCAAGCTTCGGACCGGACGATTTCTTCTTCCGGACCGGTGACGGCGGCGGCATCTGCTGGATGCTCTGGGTTGGCTTGTCGGTCCGGGCGGAATCGTCGCGATGCGCGACCTGAAGGGCCTTGCGCATTTCATCCGCCGAGGCATACCGCTGAGCCGGGTCTTTGTCGATGGCTTTGAGAATTATACCCTCAAGCTCCTTCGAAACACCCGGATTTAGCGACCGCGGCTTGGCCGGCGTGCCCATGAGCTTGGCGTCTCGAAGCACGAACTCGTTGTCCCCCTTGAAGGGAAGCTCTCCGGTGACCATCTGGTAAAGGGTCGTGCCGCAGGCGTAGACATCGGCGAGGGCGTAGTCGGTTGTATCGGTCGGGATGAACTGCTCCGGAGCCATGTAAGCCGGGGTGCCGAGCGAGGCGCCGGTCATCGTCAGGTTGGGATCGGATTTCCCTTTGGCGATGCCGAAATCGATGATCTTGACCTGCCCGGCCTTATCGATCATGACGTTGCTCGGCTTAATATCGCGGTGGGAGATGCCCCGCTCATGGGCGTACGACAGAATCGCGAGCATGTCGCTGACGATCCGGATCGATTCGTTGATCGGCAGCCGCTTCTCGGTCTTCAGGCGCTCG
>CAYPYM010000012.1:7869-15017 GCA_964414435.1 uncultured Ignavibacteriales bacterium
GCTCGTCGAGCGTCTCGCCGTCGATGTACTCCATCGCGATGACCAGTTCATCGCCGTGATGGAAGAAATGCTTGATTTTGCAGATGTTCGGGTGACCGTCGAGCAGAGCCAGCTTGTCGGCCTCCTGCTTGAATCGGTCGGCGAGCCTCGGGTCGGAGAGGATCTTGAGAATGACGCGGAGATTGGGCACGTCCTTGTGTACGGCCAGGTAGACTTTGCCCATTCCCCCCTGGCCGACCATGTTGACGACCCGGTAGTTGCCGATAAATTGTTCACTCATGCGGGGATAATACGATTTGACAGAATGGGACACAAGATTTTTCAGCGCCCCATTTCGCCCTCGTCATTCCTCGGAGGGCTTGAGCGGTCCGCCGCAGTACGGGCAGAACTGCCAGGCGCCGCTGCAGGTCTCACCGCACTTGGAGCACTCGGTCGGTGGTACGGCGCTGTCGAGCGGCAGACGGAAATCGAACGCGGTCTCGCCGAGACGCACGTACAGCCGCCCCGGCTTCGTCGGATCATAAATCTGCCCGCCGTCCGGGGCGAGATCCTTCCACACGTACAGATGCATATTCTCGCCGAGATTACCCATATTGGCCGCGAGCATCGGCCTGATCATCTGCAACATGGTGGCGACACCGGGATCGATCATGTCCTCCTCGAGCGGCCCCAGCCAATTCTCGCCGTCGCGGCTGATCGAAAGCCGCCCCCGGGTATCGATCTCGGCCTTGAACGACGTCATACCAAGAGCGCTCCGGCTGCCGTCGACAATCGCTATAATAGTGTACTGGCGGAGGATGCCCAGCGCTTCGGACCTCATCGTCTCGGACATGGGATACGCCGCCAGACTGACTTCCCAATACAGATAGGGCATCCAGATACAGATTTGCAGATTCTCGCCGCTCGCCTCGGTCCGGCTGAGATCGGTGATGAGTGCGCCGGGTGACGGACTCCACGCCGTGGCGTCGGCTGAATCGGACTGGGCAAAGAGGGGATTCGCCAGGGTAAGCAGAACGGCGCAGGCCATTACAGCCACGCCGGCGAGAGTCGATCGAAAGGTCATGTGTGCTCCTTCAGGTTGTCGGGGTCATCGGTTGCCGTTCGTCAGGAGCGATCATCGTCGAGGTGAGCAAGCTTGTCCATTTTGCCTTTGTAGGCGGCCACCGCGACATCAACCAGCTCCTCGACATCTATATAATTGGCGTTGATCACCAGATCGTAATGACGGGGATCATCGATATCGGCGTCGAATACCTTCTTCGCGAATTCCCTGCGCATGGCGTCGGAACGATCGATCTCGGTAGCCGCCTGGTCGGGCGAAAGTCCCTTGTAGGTCACCAGGTTACTGATCCGCTTCCGGCGCGGGCAGACGAACCGGATATGCAGGCCGCGTTTCGGTCCGAGAATGAAGTTGCCGCCCCGGCCGACCAGTACGACCCCACCCAGCCGCGACATCGACAGCACCACCTCGCAGAGGTGCCGGACATAGTCGGAATTGTCGATCGCCTGACCGGACAATACCCCCTCGACCAGCATGGCCAGCTCGGAGCGATAATGTTCGTCGAGCGATTCGATAATCCGCTTGCGGTTGCCGGTCGACTGGGTGATGGCGTCGATCACCTCCCGGTGAAGGCGCTGGAAATCGAGCTTGAGCGCCAGGCGCGAGGCGAAATAGGAACCGCGCGAACCGGTCTGCCGTGAAACCGTGACGATCGGCGGTGGCGGGGCGGGTGCTTCCGGTGATTCTTCTCGGGTGCCCTGCTGTCTCTGCCATAAAAGGAACTGGCGATTGATGAGTGCTTCAATCGAAGTCATCGTAGGTCACTCCTTTGCCACAATATAGATCGACGCGGTCGTGACGGCAATTGAAAATGAAGGCCAAACCACACTCTTTCGTAGAGTATTAACCCTCTGTTTTCCGGCGATTTATACCTAATATCCTGGCGTGGTTCGCGCACTTTTCGTATTATGCGCCGGAACTGCTTGACAACAGGACAAATTTAGTTATTTTTTTCACAAGTTTTTGCCGCGACTTGCCAGAAAGGACCCGAATACTCGTGACGTCCAGATACTCGCTCACCATCCTCACCGTGGTCGCCGACTACGGTCAGAACGGTGACGACACGAGCCACAAGGCATTCCGCGGCCGGTGCCACGTTCAGGTGACGCTGCAGTAAATTCCCGATCTCGACTGTTTATTGAGATCCATTTCGAGGAGAGTCTGTCCGGGGCTCTCCTCTTCTCTTTACCCGCCGAATCGGCTGAACGGACCAAGACCGGTGTCTGAAGTGTATCACCGGCCCCTTCTTGTATTGCCCACACAATTGTGCTTCAACGAGCGGATTTCCGTCGACCGTTCGACAGCAGCCAGCGGCCCGATTTTCGATCAAAACTTGGCTGGCCTGGGGGCGGATTAAAAGAACGCGCGGGGAGGAGGGAGGTACTCTCCTCCCCACGCTGTCCGGTAAGAGAGATATGATAGAGTGAGGCAGTATCCCGAATATGAAACCGGCCGTCCCGCCTCAAGATCGGCCGGCCATGTTCTTCAGTTGCGGCTTGATTGCACCGCGACTTCTTCGGCGAAATTCCGGAAGAACAGTCGGCTGAGCTGACTCCGTCCGCGCCGCATCCGCGATCGGATCGCCTCGATATGCAGTCCGGTGATCACGCTGATCTCGTCGTACGAGAAATGACCGACAACCGAAAGCGTCACGATCATTCGCAGGGGATGGGGCAGTTCCCGCACCAGTTCATCCATCTCCGCCCGCCCGATATGGTCGGGCAGCGGGAACTCCAGACTTTCGGGCGACTCGAACTGGTCGGATATGTCGACCGCACGGGTGGCGAACTGGGCTGTCCACGGGAGAAAGCGGCTGAACATGACGTCGATCATGGCCCGGTACAGCTCGGGACGCAGGCTCGACACCGGCGCCGGCACCTGACCGCGGCGGCGGTACGCTTCGCCGACGGCCTCGACGACCAGTTCCTCGGCCGGCCTCGGGTCCTTCAGGACTAGTTCGGCTGTACGCACCAGGGAGGATAGTTCAAGGTCAACGACTCGTTCGAATTCCGCTCGCAGCGATTTGCGGTTTGTTCCGGCGTTCATGTATAGGCTCCTTTCCGAGCTGACGGGGCGGGCCCGGCCGCACCCGTCTTATTTCCTCATTGCCCGTGCGTCTGCCGGTGGCCCCAGTAGGCCGGCCGGCCATAATAATCGTACAGGATCTCCTCATACTCCCGGTTGATCGGTTCCTCCGAATCGAACCGGGGGCTGTGGCTGATCTCATCGCGTGACAGGTCTGCGTGCGCTTTGCGTTCGTCCCAGCGCAGCGATCGCATCCATTCGACCGCCAGCAATACCTTGCGGCCGGGAATCCAGTTGCGGGTATCTACAACCAGGTACCGGATCTTCCACGCCTCGTCGTCGAGAATCATGTCGTGAACGTGGCCGATCTCGCCGTCGGTCGCCTGCATCCGATATCCCGTGAGTTCTTCGGCGCTCTGGAGGTGCTTGTCGCCGCAGGGCTGTTCGGCCAGATCGGGATTGCGTTCTTCGCCGATCCGTTCCTGTCCCGGTTTCAGGGTGCCCCGCACCGAATTGCCGCCGAACCAGTACGGCGCCCATTCGAAATAATTGTATATGTCCATCTCGTGCTGCGCCGACACCGGCTCGTGCTCGGCCAGCGCGGGAGCCGCCTCGACTTCCGCGCGGGTCAACGTCACCGGCAGAATGTGCTCCTGCCAATCGGGGCTTCCCAGCGCCGCCGGCGGCAGAACCACCTTGCGGCCCGGGAGCCAGCGGTGCGTATCCACGACGAGATATCGAACGGACCAAGTGCGGTCGTCGAAAAGGAAATCCTTTACGGCGCCGAAATCGTCGTCGCGGGCGGCTATCCGGTAGCCGTGCAATATGTCGAGGCTTCGCAGCATAATAGACTCGGTCACTTCCATCGTTTCACTTGCCCGGGATCACGCCCGGTTCTTCGGTCGGCTCGAACATCTTGTGCGCCATCACCCGGCGCGTCGTCATCGGGATCGCCACCGTGCGGCTGTCCCAGTTGACGTTGCCCAGGGCGGCGAACGGTATCACCAGCGAATCGTCGGTCTGGGGGTGTCCCTTGCCGGCGATGACAAATCGAATCTTGAATGTCTCATCATCTATAAACAGATCGCGAATGCGTCCCACTTCCCCGTCTTCCCCGACTATTTCGCATCCCAGCAGGTCGGCAATGCTTCGTATCATTTCGGTTGTCCTCGTTTTGTCAAAAGGTCTGCAACTCATGCCCGGACTCCGTTGTTTTTTTAGGCCCCGTCCGGTGATCGTCCGATGCGATCGCCGGACCGGTCGCGCGCATCCACGCCCGCGACCGTCAGGCCACATATCTCGTCACGACCATCACGGCTAACAGCAGCAGGAGCGCCCAGAAAAAACCGTTCATGACCCCGGCGCTCGCGGCCGCGCGCGCCTCGGCGCTGCGTCGACGACCCTTCGCCGACGGCAGCAGGACCGCCAGCAGCAGTGCAATCACCAGACCGACCACCAGGTACGGCAGCCAGACGAAGCCCCAGGCGACCGGTCCGAAAGGAACCAGCCAGGTCCCACCTGCCCAGGTCGCGAGGAACAGGATCATGAAGAAGAAGAAAAAAGACGCCCAGAATCCCTCACCGCCCGGTCGCGAACGGCCGAACAAGGCGATCAGCGTCACGCTCAGGAGCATGGCGATAATCAGCGCCAGCAGCAATTCTGCAAAAAACATCGCGTCCTCCTTTCGGACAGTTGCGACCGGTCAGGGTTAATAGCCGAAATAGTCCTCGAGCACTTCCTCGTACTCTTCGTCGAGCGGGACGGTCGGGTCGTAGACCGGAGCGCCCGCAATCTTGTCGGCCTCCACAGTGAGGAAGACCGCGTAATCTTCGTAACTTATCCGGTCGATCAACTCGGCCGCCAGCAGCAGCTTGCGGTCGAGTCCTTCGTCGCCGGCATCCAGCACCACGAACCGTACCACCCACTCCTCGTCGTCGACAATCAGGTCGTCCACGCGACCGACCACCGCACCGTCGGCCCGCACATGGTACCCCATTACCTCGCGCGCGCTCCGCAGATGCGGCCGCCCCTCCGGTTCATCCGTCGGGTCCTTTTCGATTTGGCGAGCGTCGACAAGCTCGACCTCTTCCTGAATCGATGGCTCCTCGTCTTCTTCGTCGGGGTTGTCGTCGGCCCAGTACGGTTCCCAGCCAAAGTAGCCGTAAATCTGTTCTTCCAGCCGACGCGACACCGATTCGCCGAGGCCGACCCGGGGACCGTTGACCACCTGGTGGCGGGTCACCGCCAACGGCAGCCGGTTGTCGGTCCGGTTGGCGTCCTCGATCGCCACCGGCGGAACCAGCAGTTGACGTTCCGGCACCAGACCGCCGTCATCGATCACGAGATAGCGCACCGTCCAGCCGCCGTCGTCGAACAACAGATCTCCGACCGCGCCGATTTCGCCGTCCCGGTCGGCGATCGTCACGTCGCTGAGATTGCTGATACTGCGTAACATGGTCTGGTGCTCCTTTCGTCAGCACGACTCCCGACCGGCGGTCGGGAGGGACTGTTTACCGGTTCGTGATCGTGGGTCCGGGCCGGAATTCGCCGACCCGGATACCGATTTCGCGGTCGGGCCGATCCGCGGTTATTGGTGCACCGCGGCGTGGACAGACGAGCTGCCGGCGGCCTGAGTCGGATGAATCATGCCATGAGAGCGCAGCTCGGCCACGTATGCCTTGAGGATGCTGTCCTCAAGCGATTCCCGCATGCGGGCATTGATCGGATGAGCGATGTCACGGTGGCTGCCGTCCTCCTGCTTCTGCGACGGCATCGATACGAAATACCCCTTGCTGCCCTGGATGATCTTGCATCCGCGAACGACGAAGCAATCGTCGAAAGTGACATTGACAAAGCCCTTGAGCTTGTCCTCGTTCCGCAACCGGACCTGGATGTTGGTGATTTTCACAGCGGCCTCCTTTGGCAACGTGAATTTTGTGAGTATGATTGAAATCTTTCCTGTTCGCTTTGAAAGGCGGCGCGCGGTCGATGGCCGCCCGCCGGGCGAGTCACTTGATATGTCAGATATGTTTGATTCGTCAGATACAAGGTTCACTTCCTTTTGCCTTGTTGTACCGACAAAGTGCAGTGTTTGAAGCCGGCTGTCAACGCGGGTAAAAGACGTATATATCGCTAATAAAATATACGCTATAGACGAATTTGCAACCCATGTTAATATGCCTTAAGATAGTGCATGACAGCTAATTACATTGGCACGAAAAACAACATAAATGTGTACAGTATTGAGATTTTCCTTGCATCCCGGTTTCGAACCACCTATCTTAAACACCGTTGGGGAGGATTCTTGAGAACACACTGGGACTCCCCGGAGCTTATGACACACGGCACGGTTGTCCGCTCCGGCATCTGGAAGGATCGATGCCGGCGACATCCCAGAGGGCCGGACAATTATCATTGAGGTATGACGGGAGGTAACCTCCCCGGGTATTTACTGTCCACACCGGACGGGTACGCGGAGGTTGAAATAACCGAACCGTCGTCCGCCCCCCGCTGGTACAACACCGTGTGCGCCGCACTCGGCGCCGGAAGAATAACGACGTTGGTACTCAGCCACGCCAAACATCGAGGTACCCGTGTTTGCCAATAATCCGATCCTCATCGTGGAGGACAATCCGGATGACGCCGCCCTGACGGAGCGAGCGTTTCGACACAGCCGTCTTGCCAACCGCCTCATTCATGTCCACGACGGAGCGCAGGCACTCGACTATCTTTTTGCAACCGGCGCCTACGCCGGCCGGCCGCCCTCGGACAATCCCTCGCTTGTGCTACTTGATCTCAAGCTGCCCAAGGTCAACGGACTCGAGGTACTTCGGCAGATCCGGGCCAACGAACGCACCGCTACCCTGCCGGTGGTCATCCTGACGGTTTCGGATGACGAGACGGATCTCGTGAAGGGATATGAGCTCGGGGTAAACAGCTATATCAGAAAACCGGTGGATGTGGCCCAGTTTGTGGCCGCCGTACAGCGGGTCGGCCTGTACTGGCTGGTGTTCAACCAGCCGCCGCCGGAGAACGGACACCCATGAGTAAGCCCCTCCGGCTG
>CAYPYM010000013.1:0-14764 GCA_964414435.1 uncultured Ignavibacteriales bacterium
GTATTCATGGCTGGTCCTCTCTGGGGTTCGACCGCGGCAGTCGATACGGTCAGGATCGCTGCCGCAGCGAGTGTTTTGGTGACAATCATAGTCGCCTCCGTCCGCTTCCGATAATGTGGATAAAAACTGTCGCAACTTCCGGGCCAACACTTTGTTATGGACTTCAGTATCTCAGTCGGCGGCCGGGGCTCAACCCGGTTCCGGAGCCGTCGGCTAAATGTTTAGTTGTTTTGCGACAGGAGGTTTCGGAACCCGACGTGGAACATACCCTGCTGGCATTCGGCGGCCTGCTGCTCCTCGGAGCGACGGTCGGGGCCTACGGCACTCTTATCGGCGTTGGCGGCGGTTTCGTCCTGCTGCCGTTTCTCCTCTGGCTCTACCCGAACGATCCGTCCCAGGTGGTCGCCAGTATATCGCTCGCGGTCGTGTTTTTCAACGCCTTTTCGGGTACGGCGGCCTATGCCCGCATGCGCCGGGTTGATTTTCGTTCGGGTCTGATGTTCGCCTCGGCCGCCCTGCCGGGCACCGTGCTCGGCGCCCTGTCTACCTCGCTCATCCCCCGTATCCTGTTCGACTATATTGTGGGCGGACTGCTCGTAATCGCAGCGTTCTGGCTGCTGATTCAGGGCCGGCCGGCCCCGGAGATGCAGCAGGAATTCAGCGGCGGGCGGTTTCACACCACCCTCACCGACCGCAGCGGCAACACCTATTCATACAGTTTCAATCCCTGGCTGGGTGTCGGTATCAGCATCATGGTCGGATTCATCTCGGGCATGCTGGGTATCGGCGGCGGCATCATTCATGTCCCGGCGCTGGTTCATCTGCTCAACTTCCCGGTGCATGTCGCCACCGCCACCTCGCATTTCATTCTCGCCATCATCTCGCTTAGCGGTACGATCACCCACCTTGCGACCGGCAGTCTGAATCACGGTATCCGCCGGATCATCCCGCTTGCGCTCGGCGCTTTGATCGGCGCCCAGTTCGGCGCGCGTCTCTCGAACCGACTCCACGGACAGTGGATTATCCGCGGCCTCGCGATCGCTCTCTTCTTTGTCGGCCTTCACACGATCTGGATCGCGGTTCCGTAATCAGGCGGTGAGTACGGTCGGACGCAGCGCGCGGTCGACCTCCCCCCCGACCCGTTCGACAATCTCCGGTATCGCGTCGATATCCGCGAGCGTCGTCCGGAAGTTCACGATGCACATCCGCAGCAGATAGTTGCCTTCGAGCACGGCGTTCGAGACAAACATCTCGCCGTCGTTTTCGATGCGCACCTGGATTTCCTCGTTGAGTTTGTTGAGATACGACGCGACCGGCTCGCTCGATGCCTGCTCGCGGAGATCGGCCGGGATGTAACGGAAAGTCGTGATGCTGAGGGCGTGAGTAACCCGTTCGATCACCGGGTGATCATTCAGGATGTCATATAACGCGCGAGCCAGCCGGCAGTCGTCGCCGATCATCTGCCGGTAACCGCTGCGGCCGACCTGCTTGAGGGTCATCCAGACCTTGAGGGCGCGGAATCCGCGCGAATTCTGCGGGCCGAGATCGAAGTAGTTGGTAGCTTCGACATCGAACCGGTAGTATGGCGGGTGGTAGCTGAACGCGTCACGCAGTAGCTCCGGCGTGCGGACCAGCGCGCAGCCCGCCTCGAGCGGGGCGTAGAGCCACTTGTGCGGATCGACCGCCACCGAGTCGGCCTGAGTCAGGCCGAGCAGGTCGCTGCCTTCCCCGGCGACCGCTGCGGCGAAGCCACCATAAGCGCCGTCGACATGGAACCACATGCCGTACTTCTTGCAGATTCGCGCAATCTCAGGAAGCGCGTCGACCGCCCCGGTGCTGACCGTGCCGGCGGCGCCGATCGCCATCATCGGTTTACAGCCCTTTTCGATGTCCCGGCGAATGGCTTCGTCGAGCTTCTCGATATTCATGCACTGGGTAGGGTTGGTCGGAATCCAGCGGATCGCGTCGGTGCCGAATCCATATTGATCGGCCGCCTTGTAGATCCACGTGTGGCATCCCTCGGAGGTATAGATCGTGTAGGGTGGGTGGTCGCCGCCCATGCCGAGCGTACGCAGGTCGCGGTCGGCGATAGCGGCGCGCGCGGCCAGGAAGCCGACAAAATTGGCAAGCGTGCCGCCGCTGACCAGAAGACCGCCGCAATCGGTGGGGTAGCCGATGAGATCGGCGATCCAGCGAACCGTCTGGGCCTCGATCTCGGTGGCCATCGGAGCGAGCGGCCAGCCGCCGACATTGGCGTTCACCCCGGCCGCCAGCAGATCGGCCAGCATGCCGAGCGGCGCCGGCGACGACGTAATGTACCCCCAGAAGCGCGGATGCCCGTTGTAGACCGAATGTTCGGTCAGAAGGTCAAAGGCATCGCTGAGGATCTTCTCCGGTTCGCTGCCGTTCTCGGGAAGCGGCTCGGCGCTGCCGAGGTAGCGGCGGACATCGTCGGGATGTTCCCCCGGGCTGACCGGCCGGCGGCGAATCGTCTCCAGCAGCTCCGCAATCTGATCGACCAGCGTGTGGCCCATCGAACGAAACTGATCCGCGGTGAGATCTATCGGCGCCGTGCGGCGGCGCAGTGATTCCGGTTTGTCCATCGATTGTTCTCCGATCGGAGCGGGTTACGGGTGATGGGGACGCGCCGACGACATCGCGCCGGACTGGCCGGCGCCGGCGGTTTCGTTGCGCAGTCCCTCGAAAAGGTCGGTCTCGCGGCGGCGGCCGCCGTTGACCAGACTGAAGGCGCGGTAGAATTCCTGCGAGCCCCAGAGCTGTTCGTGATACTCGTCGGAGAGGTCCGCGAGCTTGTCGTAAATCGTGAGCTGGGTCTTGTGGCAGCGGATCGCCGCCCAGGCGTTGCGCCAGTGGGCCGAGGTATCGATCCGGGTCGTGATCATCCAGTCCGGCCAGGGCGTGGCGCGCCGCTCGACACCATCGATAGTGGTCTTGAGATCCCTGAATGCCGCCTGATACGCATCCCATTTCGGCCCGGTCCACGCCATGTAGTAGAACTTCGAGACGGCCCAGGGTTTCGACCGCTCGTCTGCGGTACCCGGTGTGCGGTACGAGGCATCGGCGGCGGCGACGATCGCGGCGGCCGCGAATTGCGAGACGGCGATATGATCGGGGTGACCGTAAGCGCCGTCGGGAGCGAACGTGCACACCACCTGGGGGCGGAAGCGACGGAGGTGCGGCACCATGCGGGCGATTATTTCACGCGGGTCGGCCTTGTCAACGTCGCCATCGATGTAATCGAGAAACGACACTTCCGATACGCCGAGGGCGTGAGCCGCCGCGCGCAGTTCCGCCTCGCGGGTACGACCGACCACATCCAGCGGCGGCCGTTCGACCGCGTCGCCGAACCTCCCCCGCTCACCGCGGGTGGCCGACACGACCGAGGTCGTTACGCCCTCGGCCGAGTACCGGGCGAGGGTACCGCCCAGCCCGAGCGATTCGTCGTCGGGGTGAGCCGAGAGGAGCATAAGACGAAGGTTATCTGGCATACTATCCTATCATGTAACCCTGGGATCACACTCGCTCATCGACAGGCTCAGGGCGCGCAGGATCCGCCGGAACACCAGGGCAAAAAATGGACTGATGTAATCTGCAATACGTAGTATCTACGGCGGCGGGAGGGAAAAGTTGGGCGAATTCCGGGGGATCTTCAGGCGGGCGGGGGGACGCCCCGGCGTTGGGCCGGGGCGTCGCTCAAGTCATTCAGTTTCGGCCGGTTGGTCGGTCATCAGGGCCTGGATATCGGCCGGGATGACAAAGAGGGAGTCGTCCATCTCGACATTGTGCTCGTACACCTTCTGGGTAATGAGTCGTGACTGACCCATGACCTGTATTTCCGATACAAACGGCACCTTGATACCGTCGACCTCGCGGTAGTCGCTCATTTTCACCACAATCGGGATCTCCCCCATCGGGTGTTCGACGACCGACTCGAGCTGCACCACCAGCCCGGTCTGGGCATCGAAGAAGAGCGTCTGCGATGACCCCTGCTCCGGCGTGAGCAGCACTTTGTGGCAGAAAACGCCGTCGACCGTGTCGCTGCCGACATACTCGGCCGATTTGTAGAGCGTTTTCCAGTCCACGAGCTGGTCGAACGTGGCTTCCCGAAGGGCATCAGCCGCCTCGGTGCCTTCGAGAATGCGGGGACCGCCCATGGTCGACATTTCCCAGAACGTCGTGCCGTCGGTACCGCGTTCGACATCGCCGGTGGCGTCCGACGACGCCCGGCTGTAGAACAGATTCGGCCTCTTCTGGAAGACCTCGACATCGAGGGCAAGCCCCATGCCCTGGAATTCGATCGACATGACGCTGTGCCGGGAGGACAGTTTCTCGTAGGCGGCGCGGCCAACGGTCGCCTCGATGTAGCGTTCCATGATCTGTTCACCGGTCAGCGGCGGGTCGCCGGCGAAGACGGTCGGGCTCGCCAGGAGCGCCGCGGTTATCAAGAGCGCACAACCGACATAGAATCTTTTCATGAGCTGACTCATATTGTCCCTTCCTTCAAATGAGTAGAATGCGTGTTTATTCCTCTGTCCGGGTCTCGATCCACGTCGAAGCGGCGTCGATCACCGGATCGTGCCCGGCCAGGAGCGCCTCGCGCGAAAGCGGAGTCGGCTCATCCGGTGTGACCCCCTGACCCTCGAGTGCCTCTCCACTGCGGGAGACATAGTCGCCGAACACATACTGAAGGCCGTCACCGTTGGGCAGGATCTTTATCGTCGACGGCAGCGCCGCCCCGACCGAGCGGGTACCAAACACCCGCGCCCGCCCGAGATCTTTCAGGCCGCCGGCCAGAAACTCGGCGCTCGATCCCGAGAGACCGTCGACCAGCACCGCCACCGGACCGGAGTAGTAGGGCCGGCGGGGATTGACGATCAGCTTGAGTTCGGTTTGCCGCGTCGTGAGGGTACCGATATAGAGGTTCTTTTCGTTTACGAGAAATCCGGTTATCCCCATCGCCAGCGCCCCGACTCCGCCCGGATTGCCGCGGATATCGATAATGATTCCCGGTGCATCCTGGTGCTTCTTGATGAAATCGGAGAAGCGGTTGATCAGGACCCCCGGCTCGAAAAAGCAGTTGAAGGCAAAGTACCCGGCGCCGTTGGCGAGCGTCGCGGTGTCGACCGTAAGGTAAAACGGCGGCATATTTCCGAACACCGCCCGCTTGCCGGGCTGGCCGGCGAACGTGAGCGTCTTTGTCACCGGCGTGTCGGTGTCATCGAGAAAGGTCACGGTCAACGAATCGCCGATTTCTCCGCGAAGGCGGCCGCTCACGGTACGCGCCAGGTAGATTTCCTCCCGAAGGCTTCCCTGATACCGTTCGGTCACCGGGGCGAGCAGGTCGGCTACGTTCTTGTCGCCGATCGCCGTGATCTCCCAGCCGGTGCGAATGCCGGCGGCCGCGCCGCTGTAGCCTTCACGAACGCGCGTGACCAGTGCATGGCCGTCGACCACCCGCACCTGCAGTCCGGTCACACCGGCCAGGTCGACCGGATTCTTCGACGGTTCGATCGAACCCAGCACCTCGCCCGGGATCACGTCGAAATGGCTCAGCCCGAGGCGGCCGATCATCGCCATCATGACCTCACGAGCGTCATCCATCGTGCGTGTCGAGTCGAGATCGGGGCGAAGTTCCTCCCGCGCCGCCGCCCAGTCGACGCCGCCGAAGGTGGTGTCGAAATGATTGTCGTTGATTGTCTGCCAGATGGTATCGAATGATTCCTGGTTGAGCCGCCGCTGTTCGGTAGTCAGCGTATCCGGTTCGCACGAGGCGGTTGTTACCAGAACGGATGCCGATACGATGGCCGCGGCCAGGCTGCGGACCGTACTGTTCATGAGACTCTCCTTCCTGCGTCTTTCCTGCACCCCGGTAATATAGTTGATGCGTTATTCGAATTACCAGAACTGATCGCGAATATTCGGGCGCGACGGCGGAAAAAATCCCGGGCGGTTTCGCCCGGGAATAGATTTCGGGGCGATATTGTGCGACACTCTACCGAAACATGGCGTCGACGAGCAACGACAGGTCGGCCATGTCAACGATGCCGTCGTAGTTGAGATCGCCCAGCATCGGGTTGGCCGGCTCCGGGAATCCGGCGTAGAGATAACCGGCACCGTAGGTTATGTCGCTGATGGTGAAGACACCGTTGTTGTCGAAATCCCCGAGCCTTTCGCCGACGACAGTCACCTCGCCATCGGTTGAGAACGGTCCGCCGCCCATGTAGTTGCCATCAACCGTGAACGGCAGGGAGAGTGTGTCCCACACCATCCCGAGCGATTCCAGAAACGCCGGCAGCGAGAAGTAGACATTGATCACCTCGCCGTTGAAGCCGGCGTGCGATGGCGACACGGTCACCGAGTCAACCGTCCCGAGACCGGTCAGGACGGTGCCGGACGGGTCGAGGTCGAGGCCACGGCGATAGAACGACTGGTAACCCACCACTACTCCTACCGCCTGCGGTTCGGCCGTGTGCGCTGACGCGCAGAAGATCGTATCGGGCTCGATCGCCGCCTTGAGCGTGGGCGGAGTTGACACGTACGCGGCGTAATCGAAACAGGCGCGGAGCGAGGTCAGCGACGCCAGCCGGTTGACACTCTGACCCGCGGCGAGCGCGTACATCACCTGCTGACTGTCGCCCGGCGTAAACGAAAACGGACCGAACGAGGGCACCATACGCAGCTCGCCGGGGGTTGTGTCGAGATAGCCGGTGCCGAGCACGGGATCGCCGGACGACGTAAACATCACGGTGTCGCCGTTGTACACATACGGCTGGCCGTTGACCTGCTTGCCGGTCATGAGGCCGAATGTCGCCGTACAGGTGTCCGGATCGGCGCCGCCGATGTATTTGGTGAACGACGACATCAGCGCGTTGCGATAGTCGGGGACGGCCTGGCGATCGAAAAACGCGGTCGATCCGGGCGCGGGTTCGATCGGCCCGAACAGGATCACGCCGCCGACCGCCGGCGGCGTCGCACCGTACTGGTAGTCGTCGTTGTCGGCGTTGTAACAGAAGAAGTGCTGCTTGATGGTGTCGCACCCGACGAGATCATCCTGGGCGCCGCCCAGATCGGGATCGGACCAGAGCGTGATATGGAAACTGTCGATGTCGTTGTACCCGCGGTTATACAACTTGTACTGCACGAAAATAATGTTGCCGAGGGTGCTCGCGGAACTGTAGGCGAAGGTCGTCTGCTGCACCTCGATGCCCAGCGGCGGCGTCTTCCCCGCCCAGCTGTTGTGCTGCGACGGATCGGCGTCGTTGAACACCGACCAGGTCATCTGGCTGCCGCGCATGTCGGGAATCGTATCGCCGCCGGCATCGAGTTTCCACGGCGCTCCCTGATCGTACGGCCAGTCGATGTAGTCCTGATTCGGATTTGATGCGAGACTGTCGGCGTAGAGCTTGTACACGCGGAAGGACGGATTATCGGGGAGGAACGTCCCCGATGACATCGGGCCGGGGACAAACTCGGTTGAGTATTCTGCGACGGTCACCCGGACACTGTCGTGCACCATGCCCCCCAGCCAGATTCCGGCGGCGTAGAGGAGCGTGTGGTCGTTGGTGCCGTTTTCGATATCAGCGATCGACGTATACGGAAAGTAGAACCCTTCATCCCGCCCAAACACGAATGCGACATCGCGCGCGTAGACGCCCCGGTTGGAGACGAACATGAGAATGCGGTTGGCGTTGATGTAGGAGGTGTAGTCGGTGGCGGCGGTTTGAGCGGCGAGGTTGTCGGGGTGGATGTGATTCGGCGGCGCGGCGACAGCGGTCGAAACCACGATCAGTCCGGTAACGAGAATGCTGGCGAATCGACTCAAGGCCTTACCCTCCCTTTTCAAATTACGGCCGCCGGATTGAACCGGCGCCTTCGTGGACAGTTGAGGGTCCGGGAATTCCCCACTATCATCAGTTTACAATCGTTTACGGGAAAGTCAATGTTCCGGTTGCGGCAAAGCGCACAGTTCGGCGCGGGGGCAGAGATTGCTTGGCCGACCCTCGAAGGCTCGGCGAAAGTTCGCCATGACAGACAACGGGATAGCGCTGGTCAAGCGGGGGTCTGGTCCAGCGAACGCCAGAGAAAATGTGAAGCCACGCTGCGATAGGGCCGCCATTTGAGACTGATCTTGATCAGCCGGGCCGGCGTGACCGTGCCCCGCAGCCGGTAAGCGGCGACCATCGCCTGTCGAATGCCGGCGTCGCCGACCGGGAAAATATCGGGGCGGTCGAGTCCGAACATGAGAAACATCTCCGCAGTCCAGGGGCCGATCCCGAGCAACCGGCAGAGCCGCTCGCGGGCGTCGTCGTCGGACAAGCGGGACAGCTCCGCCGTGGAAATACGCCGCGACCCGAACTCATCGGCCAGGGCGTGGAGAAAGCGCGCCTTGTTGCGAGAGAGACCGCAGCCGAGCAGCGTGTCATACGGCACCGCCGCCACCGCTGCCGGCGTCAGGCGTCCGCGCGGCAGTTGCGTCCTCACCCGTCCCAGAATCGTCGCGGCGGCTTTGCCCGACAACTGCTGGTTGACGATGGCCCGGGCGAGAATGGCGAAGCCTGACGGCGGGCGTTTTCGGGTGTAGGGTCCGACCGCGGCGATGATGCCACCCATGATTGGATCGGCTGCGGTCAGGTGGGTCATGGCATCGGTGAGTGAGTAGGTACCGTTGGCGTTGGAGTCGATCATCGGTTCCTCGCGCGGGTTTGAGTTTCCGGCACAAGATACCGCGCGGGGCGGGTGGGATCAATCACATCGTGGCAGAAAGGGCTTGGAGTGCTGCGTTTCGCCCGTCAGGGGGATCGCCCGGCCGGATTTCGATATGGTTTAAGTTGTTGCCCGACCAAAGCATAGCGATCCAGACACAGTTGCCTCAGCGAACTGCAAAATAGACGATTTTTGTTCATTTTTTTCGGGCTTGGGGAGGCCGGGAAAATTAATAAGTGTTGACAAGTCAGGGGCGGCCCGATAATATTTCGGTGTTGAAATTCGCTACCCTATCGCTGCCTTTGTCGAGGTTTCGTTCTACCCGTTAATCTCTGGAAAAGTCAGAAGCAGGGGACCGAGGCGCAATAGTGCGCGATTGTACGATTGTCTTTCGATTGCCACAGACGCAATCCCACGGTTAATCGAGAGGCGAACATTTTTTGGAGTGTAGAATGAAGATCTACATCGGCAACATGTCGTATGACACGACCGAAGACCAGCTCCGCCAGGCTTTTGAGAGCTACGGCGAAGTCCTCAGTGTCAACATCATCACCGACCGCGACAGCGGCCGCCCGAAAGGGTTCGGCTTTGTCGAGATGGCCAACAAGGATGATGCAACCGCCGCTATCGAAGGCATGAACGGCAAGGAGTTCGGCGGACGGACACTGAACGTCAACGAAGCTCGCCCGCGCCCCGATCGGGGTGGTCGTGGCGGCGGCGGCGGCGGCAACCGCGGACGCTGGTAAACCAGACACCATCGACAATTACAAAGGGACCGGCATCCGTCGGTCCCTTTTCAGTTTCGCCTTCCCCCTGAATCCTCCCAATCCGGCGCAACCGGCCATACCGGGCGCTCAGACAACCGGCGGTGACGCAACCTCGAGCGCCTTCCGTCGCGTCTCCGCACGATATATCTGGGACGTGATCAACTGCACCGCCGTGAGTGAGAGAACGCTCAGCACCGCCCCCGCGACAAACGGAATCCGGTAATCGATCATCCAGAGCAAACCGCCCACGACCGGAAACACCACCGCCCCGATATGATTGATCGTGAACCCGACCGCCATGCTGGGGGCGACATCCTTGGGATCGCCGATCTTCTGAAAAAACGTGCGGATCGCCATGGAGAAGTTGAAGAAGATATGATCGGCGATGTAGAGGCAGGCGACCAGCGCCTTCGATTCGACCAGGGCATACGCCACGAAAATGAAAATGAGCGACGAATACTCCAGCGACAGCACCCAGCGCTCGCCGAATCGCAGGATCGCTCTCCCGATCGCCGGACTGAGAAAGTAGTTCACGACATTGTTGAACACGAACAGGACCGTGATCTCCTGAACCGAGAAGTTGAACTTCTTCACGAGGAGAAAGAGCGCAAAAGCCACGAATATCTGGCGACGGGCGCCGGCCATGAAAGTCAGGTAGTAGAACAGCCAGTACCGCTTGCGCACGATCATTTTCTTGTGCTGCGGCACGAGATGGGGGTTTTCCGGGTTGCGGGTCAGCCCCCAGATACCCGTCGCCGCGATCAGGCCGCCCACCAGCAGGAAGATGCTGGTATACGACATCCGCGGCGCCAGCAGGAAAATGGCCCCGCCGATCACGATATTCGACGCCGCCCCGAGACTGCGCATGCGTCCGAACACGACCGGCGACTGAGTCCGGTCGAAATATTGCAGGGTCAGCGACTGGCAGGTGGTGTCGAAATAGTGGAAACCGACGCTCATGATCAGGGTTGTGCCGATCACCCCGACAAAACTCGGGAAGAGACCGGTCAGGCTGATCCCGATCCCCATCGTGACAATCGACCAGGCCGAGAGGCGGTGTTCCTTGATGAGAAGCAGCACGAAAATGACGAGCAGCGCGAGAAAGCCGGGGACCTCGCGGATCGACTGGATCATCCCCACGTGACCGCCATCGAGGCCGACCACGTGTACCGAGAAGTTGTCGAAGAGGGTGCGCCACGCCTGGAGACCCATCACCGATGCGATCGACATCACGATGAGAAACTGATACATCGGGCGGTGGCTGAGATTCGCGGTGTCTTTCACTCTGGCTGTCGTATCCTTCTCGACTGCAATGGCGCGCACGCCTGGTTTCGGTTCTGGGTCACCCGGGTTACCGGTCGGAATATACTCGTTCGTCCCCTGTCGCCCAACGCCAAAAGTCGCCGATACCGGCTGCGAGTGCATTTGATGTTGATTATCCCGGCAGCACCAGCGTATTGTCAGATGGAGTCGCGGCCGGAAATCGGAACAGACAAAGGATGGACCAGCGTATGAATATTGATCATATCGGAATTGTCGTGAAGTCACTCGAAGCGGGTATCAGGCACTGGGAGGAGGTTTTCGGTTACAGTCGCATGACCGAGCCGGTCCTCAACACCCGCCAGAAGGTCAGGGTCGTGTTCCTGTGCAAGAAGGATTCGCTTCCGGTGAAACTGATCGAGCCGGCCGATGAGACCTCGGTGGTCTACGCTCTCGCTCAGCGGGGCGGCGGGCTGCACCATATCTGTTTCAAGTGCGATGATATTACAACGGAGCTTGACCGCCTCAAGTCGCACCGCCTCCGCCTGCTGGCCGGGCCGCAGCCCGGCGAAGCGTTCGAAAACGAGGATATCGCCTTCCTCTTCGCCAAGCAGGGACTCAATATCGAGCTGATCGAGACCGACAGGCGCGCCTCGCGGATCGACCCCGCGCCCGACTGCTGACCGGGGTCACCGGATTCCCCCTTTTTCGCCGGGGGCGCGCCGGCTGTCGTTTTTTGCTTGCTTTCCCGCCCCTAAAATAGATATATTTAGTCGATAATTCGCCGATCTGTGATTTCCGTCCGGGCCGCAACGACTTATTACCACCAAACGTAGGGAGTACCATCCTCATGCGAACCGTAACCAGGGGCATACTGGCCCTTCTCGCACTGGCCCTCATCGGGCTGGTCGGCTGCTCCGACGACAAATCGACCTCGCCGGACAATAACAACGGCTCGGGGTCGGTCGATCTTTCCTCGGCCACGATCGCCGTTCCGCCGGCGATGGCGGCGGCAGCCGGTTCCAACAGCGGCGCCGCTCAGGCGCAGTCGTATCTGCAATTGCTGAACTCGTTCAGTTCCTTCACGGCGTACCTTCAGCCGCCCGCTTCGGCCGCGGCCAAGATGACCGCCAACGGGGTTTACACCTGGACCGACGGCGGCCTCACGATCAAGCTCACGATTCAGGACACCGGCTCGGAGATCTACTGGGACGTTGTCCTCAACGGCACCGAAGGCCAGAACACCTATACCGATTTCACCCTGCTCGACGGTTACCGGGAGAAGACGGTGAGCTCCGGCATGCTCAATCTCTATGCGCCGGACAAGCAGAATAACCCGGTCGCCTACTGGAGCTGGTCCACCGATCCCGAGGGAGTGTTCACGTCGTCGTATTTCATGCTTTCCGAAAACGTGGTAATCAACGCTTCGGTGCAGGTCAGCGGCGCCGGGTCGGTGGCGTATTACGTTTCCAACAAGGTGTCGTTCGGCGCGAACTGGAATGCCGACGGCAGCGGCACGTTTGCGACATACGACAGCAACGGCGCCGAGACCGGTTCGGGAAGCTGGCCGGCCTGACCGCCCTAAGCCCCGTCTCCGATTTCCTGCAGAAGGCCCCGCCCGGCGGGGCTTTTTGCTATATCCAGTTTTCTGCAACCCTCGGCTTCTGTCTTTGTTAGGGAGATAGAAAGCCGAACGGCGGTCAACGCGCCCCACTCCTCCGCCCCGTCAAATCTGCCAATCTCAGCAGGAGACCATGTTTCAGGATCTGATCGACATTCTCGCGGCCGGCACCGACGGTTCCCACGGCATGCTGATCTCGGTGGTTGTTGCCGCCGGGGCGATCGTGGTCGGACTGCTCGTACATGCGCTGCTGACCTCTCTCGTGCGCCGGTTCCACCTGCGCAAGGGAATCACTATCAACGGCCTTCGGCTTGAAATCAATCACCTCGTGGCGCCGTTGCGCCTGCTCTTCCCGGCCGGGCTGCTGGCCGCGGTGCTGCCGTTTCTGACGTTCCCACCGAAGCTGTCCACCGCGCTCGATCGAGCGGTCGTGCTCGTTATCATCGCCGGGGTCGGCTGGCTCGTCCTGCGGATTATCAATGTCATCCGCGATCTCGTGCTGCACAACAACGATCTCAAGGAGAAGGACAATCTCAAGGCGCGCCGCCTCTACACGCAGATCCGCGTGATCGAGCGGGTGATCGATGTGATCGTCATCCTGATCACGATCTCGATCATGCTCATGACCTTCCCGCAGGTGCGGAAGCTCGGCGTGAGCCTGCTGGCGTCGGCGGGCGTCATCGGGATCATTCTCGGGTTCGCGGCGCAGAAGACGCTCGGCAACCTCTTCTCGGGGATCCAGATCGCACTCGCGCAGCCGATCCGGATCGACGATGTCGTTATTGTCGAGGGCGAATGGGGACGGATCGAGGAAATCACGCTCACCTATGTCGTGGTGCGCATCTGGGATCTCCGCCGGTTGATCGTTCCGATCAGCTATTTCATCGAGCATCCGTTCCAGAACTGGACGCGTATCTCGGCCGACCTGCTCGGCACCGTGTTCATCTATGCCGACTACCGCATCCCGGTGGCGCGGGTGCGCGAGGAACTGAAGCGCATTCTCGACGAAAGCGGGATGTGGGACGGCAAAGTGTGGGGGATGCAGGTAACCAACGCGACTGACCGCACGGTCGAACTGCGGGCGCTGATGAGCGCGCCCGATTCTTCGGTGGCGTGGGACCTGCGCTGTCTCGTGCGGGAGAAACTGCTCGAATTCCTTCAGGCGAACTTCGCCGACTGCCTGCCGAAAGTGCGGCTGGAGGTGGAGAAGGCCGAGCCGGCCGATTCCGAAACCGGCGCCGCGTCGTAGTTCATTAGCTGTCGTCTAGCGTTGTCGATTCCGGAAGAGAATGACAACATCGGCCGTCGTCACGTGGAATCGATCGTCCAGAATGTATCCCTCAATATTGCGAAGTTTGAGCCGCGCGTCGAAGATGCCGTCGCTCTGCTCCAGCCACCTTTGATCCGCCATCAACGGCCCGATTTCGGCCGGCATGAGGGTATCGCGACGGATCTCTTCGGCGAGCGGAAATGTCAGCGTCGCCCAGTGATGGTCGGCCGCCCGCACCTGGATGGTCAGCGCGGCGGTGACGGTGTCTATATCGATCCGTAGCGTGTCGTCGCCCAAAACGTAGTGATCGGGCGCGCCGAGGTTCGGAGTGGCGAGGGGTGACTCGTTATTTATCGGCCAGGAGTAGTGGTAATCGAGCATGTACTGGTAGCCGTCGAGCGGCGTGACGAGCGCGGTGTCAGGGCCCATCGTGAAATACTCGCCCGCCGCGCCGAAACGTGGTCGCGCCGCGATATCGAATCCCAGCGCGGAGGCGATCTGTTCGGTATGAACGGCGGAATCGGCGGCAAGGCGGGCGATCGTGGTGTCGGGCAGCAGACCGGAAAAAGCCGACAGACCGTGAGTTCTCTGCAGGTACTGGACCAGCCCGCTCAGCTCGGAGCGGGTCTCGAAACTCGGTTCCGCAGTTTGTTCAGCCGGGGGGGCCCCGGTACCGATACCGGCTTCGGACAACATCGCTTTCAACCGCCCGACCTGGCTCCGCTCCGACATCGAGAACGCGCCCCAGGGACCGTAGGCGGATACAAAGGCCAGCAGGCAGAGTACAATGGGCACGGCGCGGATATCGCGGATGCGGCTGAGAATGAAATAGACCATCACGACTGTCAGCCCCACCGCAAGCGCCAGTACGAAATAGCGCGGCTCGGTGATGCCGTAGTCCTTGATACGGGTGAATATCGCCAGGAACAGCAGAACGACCAGCGGGATCATCAGGCGGAAATACCAGGTGCTGAAGCGGTCGATCCACTTGTTTTCGGCTCGTTTGCGCAGCGGGTACAGCAGGAGCATCGACAGGATGCCGACCACGGCATACCAGAGCACGAGTTGCGACACCAAACCATTGGGCACGTGCAAAACAAAAACATAGTGGGGTAGTATGCG
>CAYPYM010000014.1:0-13252 GCA_964414435.1 uncultured Ignavibacteriales bacterium
TTCCGGACATGGCCAAAAAAATGGAGAAGCACGCCCGCGAGCAGCTCAAGAAGGGCGCGTACGACACCCTCACGACCACCGCGGCGTTCGCAATGGCGCTTTCTGCCGATATGGAGAGCGTTTGCCACGACCGCCATTTCGGGATTCGCTATCTCCCGGCCGATGTAATCGACCGTTATCTCGATACGACCAGCCAGACCACCCGCGCCGAGGATGTCGCCAAGGCTGCCTACAACAATTTCAGTTTCGACAAGGTCGAACGGCTGCCCGCCAATATCGGCTATCTCAAGTTCGACGGCTTCTCCGGTTATGCCGAGGCCGGCCCGACCGCGATCGCCGCGATGAACTTCCTCGGCCATGTCGACGCACTCATTATCGACTTGCGCGACAACGGCGGCGGATCGCCGAATATGATCCAGATCATCTCGAGCTACTTTTTCGACGAGCCGACTCACCTGAACACGTTCTATATCCGTGAGACCGACTCACTCCAGCAGTTCTGGACCACCAACTACGTGGTCGGGCCGCGGCTCGACAGCGTCGATCTCTATATCCTGACCAGCAACTACACCTTCTCGGCGGCGGAAGAATTCACCTACAATCTCACGAACCTGAAGCGGGCGACGATTGTGGGCGAAACGACCGGCGGCGGGGCGCACCCGGTTGATGCCCACTTTTTCAAGAATCTGCTGATCGGCGTGCGGGTGCCGTTCGGCCGGGCGATCAACCCGATCTCCGGCACCAACTGGGAAGGCACCGGGGTCGAGCCGGATATCAAGGTGCCGGCCGATCAGGCGCTCCAGACGGCCCAGATGACGGCGCTGAAGAAGATCGCGGAGAAGACATCGGATGAGAAGCGGAAGGCGCAATGCACCTGGGAGATCGCCACGCTCGACGCCCAGCTTCACCCGGTGACGCTCGATGACGCGCTGCTTCAGAAATACGCCGGCAGCTACGGCCAGCGCCAGGTGACGTATGAAAACGGCGTGCTCTACTACCAGCGTGAGGGGCGGCCGAAATTCCCCATGACGCCGATGAACAACGATACGTTTTATTTCGACGATATCCCCTATTTTCGCTTGCAGTTCCAGACCGATGATGCGGGTAAGGTGACCGGCGTGACCGGACTCTACGACGACGGCCACACCGACGCCAACCCGCGCGACTGATCCTTTCCTGTTATCTCCTCCCGGACCGCCGGCGCTTTTCGCCGGCGGTTCTTTTTTGCCCGACGCGCCGGTTCGGTAAATGGTTGATTTTAATGTCCGCGATGTTTATTTTTCGAGTGGTTGAAATCCAGCCGGGCTGACGAGCACGACACCGGTTCGAGTATACTGGAAACCCGATGCCGTGAACGATTCGGCTCACTTGACCAGGGGTAGGATAGGCGGGCGAGCACGGCAGGGTTCTGAGAGTTTCACAGCGTACATCTGGCCGGGGAGGCGCACGGTCTAATTTCCGGCGCAGGCGAGGAGGCGTGAGATCATGAAGCGATTTATGCTGGGACTGGTCGCGGCTACGTTTCTCTGCGGTACCTGCGGGGTGCTGGCCGCTGACGACAACTGGGGTGTCGTAAGCGAACAGGAGTGGGCTACCGGCGCGCCGGCGGACTATCCCGAGGCGAACGCAGTGGTGCTGTTCGACCGGGCCCGCCAGACGGTCGAGATTCCATACCGCGAATACTACCCCCACACGATTTTCGAGCGCCACCTCCGGATCAAAGTCCTGAACCGGGCCGGCGCCGACGAGGTCGGCAACGGCGGGTTCACAATCTACACGACCGACATGCTCGAGATGGTCGAGGCTCACACGATTCTCCCCGATGGGTCGGTCTACGAGGTGGGTGACAAAGACTATTTCGACAAGACGATCGGGGACTGGCGCTATCGCTCCTTTGCGTATCCCAAAATCGACAGCGGCTGTATCGTGGAATTACGATATCGCACCAATCGCGACCGCGCCCTCTGGATCAATCCCTGGTATTTCCACCACCAGATCTACACGCTCGAATCAACCTATATCCTGTCGGTGGGCGGAGGCTTGAAATACGACTATATCGCCCGGAATATCCCGGTCGAACAGCAGCGGCCCGCGGTGCGGGACCTCGAGGGTCTCGGCAAAGTTCACGCGAAGGAGTTCACCTGGCGCCTGACGAAACTGCTGCCGATCAAAGCGGAGCCGTACATGACCTGTGTCGAGGACTACATGTCGTCGGTCACGGTACTTTTCACCGGGATCAGGACGAGCGCTTACTCGTACGATGCGAAGTTCGACTGGAAAGACCTGGGGATGCGGTTCGAGGCGGCGATCGAAGGCTATCTCTCCAAGCCGCGCCAGTTCAAGAAGATGGTGCACGATATCACCAAGGGGTTTGATACCAGGTACGAGAAGTCCAAGGCGATCTACGATTACGTCTGTACGAAGATCGAGACCCGGCAGCAGGGGTATTACGCGGTCACCGATCATGATAACCTCGCCAAGATGGTTCGCGAGGGCTACGGCACGGCGTGGGAGAAGAATCTCCTTCTGCTTGAGATGCTCAAGGCGGCGCGGATAAAGGCCTGGCCGATTCTGATCTGCACGCGCGATCAAGCGAAGTTCGATCCCCGCTGGTTCGATCTCAAGCAATTCTCACACCTGATCATCTTTACGGAGGTGGAACAGGGCGGCATTTATCTCGACGCGACCTCCAAGTACTGTGCCTACGGCACCCTCCCGCCGCTCTGCCGGGTGGACGGCGGACTGCTGGTCGACCGGGACCATTCGGAGCTGGTGCGAGTCGTAACCAACGACCCGACCTCGATGCGCGTGGATATGCACAAGATACGCCTGACCGCCGACGGCAGCGCGGCCTGTTCCACGGTGTCGCTGTTCAGCGGCTATCTGGCCGCGGAGTACGGTCGCCGGTATGAAACGCACTCTCCCGACAAATTCATCGCTGGCGATCTGCTCAGCCAGCCGCTCTCGGCCTATCACCCCGGCGGGCACAATTGCGACCTCGACAGTCTCAACCGCTTAAAGGTGGCGGCCGACTATACCCTCGACGGCTGCGGCCGGTGGCTCGACAACAACCTGGTCGTGCAGCCGCTGACCTGCATGTTTGAGAACAATCCCTTCTCGAGCCGTGATCGGTTCTTCCCGGTGGATTTCAATTACAAGTTCACCTATCAGGACATCGTGCAGCTCGAGGCTCCCGAGGGAGCGACTGTCGCCGAGTTGCCGTCCGACACCACGATCGTATCCGATGGGGTGACGTTTGTTCGACAGTCGATCGGAAACGGCACGGTGGCGACGATTGAGACGAAACTGGAAATCGACAAGCCGTTCTACCAGGTCGGTGAGTACGGTCGGCTGCGGAATTTCTTCGACCAGGTTGCGGCTCTCGAGGCCGACCGGGTCGTGTTCAGCAAGACGGAGGAGTGACATCGAAATGAAACGAAAACTGCTGACTACCGCCGCGTTCGCTCTGGGGATCCTGTGGACCGGGGCACACGCCGACGGGATACCACAGGGAGCCGAGGAGGCCGGCGGCTACTATGAGTATCGGACCTGGAAGATAGAGGCCGACGCCGACAAGTACAAACAGACGGAGCACGCTCGTCTCGTGATACTGAACGCCCGCGGCAATCGATACAACAGCCTTTCGGTCATACAGGACAAGTGGCATCGGGTCAAGGATCTCAAGATCCGCGTGTTCGACCGCGACGGCAAGCTCGCCTACGAGCGGAAAATGAAGGACATGACGAAAGCCTGCGGTTTCGGCGAGAGCTTCGCCCTCTACCGCGACATCTGCACCTACTACATCGACCTGCCGGGACCGGGCTATCCCTACACCATCGAGTACCAGTACCAGGACGAGGTCAGTTCCCTGTTCTTTCTCGACGGCGTCACATTCCAGACCGGCCTGCCGGTGGTGAGAGCGGTTGCCGATCTGGAGTTCCCGGAGGATCATGAGATCCACTACCGCGTGTACGATATGGATGTAACGCCGACAGTCATACCCGGCGGCATCACTCTCTGTCGCTGGGAAGCGACCGATCTGCCGTCGGTCAACGACGACGACTATGTGCCGACACGGTATCAGATGCCCGGCCGGATCGAATTCTCGGCCGACCGGTTTCAGCTCGAAGGGTTCGAGTTCAACGATTGGAGCTGGAACGGTGTCGGCCGATGGTACAATTTAGTGGCCGCCGATCGATATCTGCCGGGAGCATCGAAAGCCGCATCGTCGTCGACCGATCCGGTCGAGGCGATGCACGAGGCGTACGACCGGGTGGTCGACAACACGCGCTACGTGGCGGTGTCGATCGGGCTCGGCGGCTGGCAGCCGCACGACGCCGCCTCGGTGGAGGAGAAGGCGTACGGCGACTGCAAGGATCTGTCCACGTTGCTTATTTCGTATCTGCGCGAGGCCGGGGTCAGGGCGTATCCCGCGCTGGTGGTCACGCGGGGCATGGGCGCGATCGACCGTGATTTTCCGATGTTCCGGTTCAATCACGTGATCACCGCGGCCGAGACCACTACCGACACCATCTGGATGGATCCGACCTGCACCAACTGTCCGTTTGGCGTCCTGCCGACCGGTGATCAGGATATCGACGTACTCCTAATGAACGACTCCGGCGGGGCCGTAATCCGCACTCCCGCCACGACGGCCGCTGAAAACACGGTTAATCGCACGACTCACATTCGGATTCAGCCGGATCGAACCTACCGGGCCGAATCGGCCTGGCGGGCGACCGGTAACCGCGCCGTACATTACCGGAGTGTCTTCGCTCATGCCGATCGGGAAGAGCAGCGGCAGATGGTACTCGGCCTCCTTCCGGATAACGGCCGCGGCGCGCGATTGATCGATTACGGTCTGCTGCCCAGCGATTCCGGCGACGGCAGCGCGACGCTGGTGGTACACTACGAGACGACCATTCCGATGGACGAGATCAAGGGGACGTGGTATCTCCGGCCGGATCTGTTCGGCGAGGGGTACGGATTGATGACAATCAATCTCGCCGACCGCACCGTGCCGATCAATCTCGGGTATCCGAACACCACGACAGACAGTATTCTCGTGACGTGGAGCGGCTGTCCGATCGATTCGGTCGATGCGCCCGCCAGTGACAGCGCTTCATGCGATGTCTTGGGGTGCCAACGAATGGTCGACGTGTATCCCGACTCGGTTCGTCTCACGATTGACCGGCGGTACGGCGCCTATGAAGTACCGGTCTCGGCGTTCGACCAGCTCGCCGCGTTTCGTGACGCGTACGACGGATTTCGCGGGGATGTGTTGAAATTTCGTACATCGGCCGCGTCCGGCCGCTGATCAGGACTTGTCGTACTTCGCGATTTTCTTGTAGAGATGGGACCGCTCGATACCAAGCTGTCGAGCGGTCTCGGTCATGTTGCCGTCATTGCGGGCGATCGCCCGTTCGATATACTCCCGCTCGAAATCCTGCACGGCATCTTTCAGCCGGCGCGTCTTAGATTCGCGCACCGGCGGCATGAGGCCGCGCAGATCGGCGGCACGAATCGTATCTCGCTCACAGTAGATATTCACCCGCTCCATGAGGTTCTTGAGCTCCCGGACGTTGCCGGGGAAGCGGTACTTGCGGAGCAGTTCCACCGCGCCGGGATCGAGCGTCTTGATGGTCGAGCCGGCCTCACCGGCGAAGCGGGTGAGGAAGTGTGACGCAAGCACCGGGATGTCATCGGGGCGCTCGCGCAGCGGGGGGAGATCGATCTGGATCACGTTGAGCCGGTAATAGAGGTCTTCGCGGAAGGCGCCCTCGGCGATCATCTTCTCGATATCGCGATTGGAGGCGGCGATGAGATTGCAGTCGATCGAGATCTCCCGGTCGGCGCCGACCGGGGTGATGTGCTTTGTCTCGAGAGCGCGGAGCAGTTTCGCCTGTGCCTCCGGCGGGGTCTCGGTGATTTCATCGAGGAACAGTGAGCCGCGATCGGCCTCGACAAACCGACCCTTACGGTCGGCGGTCGCTCCGGTGAAGGCGCCCTTGACGTGCCCGAACAGTTCGGACTCGAAAAGATCCATCGGGATCGCGGCGCAGTTGACCGCCACGAAGGCGCCGTCGCGATGCGACGCCCGATGGAGCATGTTGGCGACCAGTTCCTTGCCGGTGCCGTTTTCCCCGAGGATGAGAAAACGCGAGGCGCGGCCGGCGACGGTTGCGATCTTCTCGCGGAGCTGCCGCACGGGAGCCGATTCGCCGATGAACTCGCCGTAGACGAGCGACGAGAGCCGTTCGGTTTCGTCGCGGAGGCGGCGGGTGGCGGCGGCGTTCTCAACCGTGACGAGGACGCGGTCGAGCGAGAGCGGCTTTTCGATGAAGTCGTACGCTCCGCTGCGAATGGCGTCGACGGCCATGTCGATATCGGCCTGGCCGGAGATCATGACGATGACCTGGCGCGGGTACTTCTGAAGGACCATCTTGAGCAGGTCGAGCCCGTTGCCGTCGCCGAGCATGACATCGATGAAGATGATATCGAAATCGCCCGAGGCGAACCGGGCGCCCTCGGCATACGAATCGGCGGTAACGGTGTCGTGTCCGCGTCGGTCGAGCGCGCCCTTGAGCGAACTGCGGATATTCTGTTCGTCGTCAATTACCAGGATCTTAGCCATGGTCCACCGGCAGTCTGAGCGTGATGACGGCGCCGCCCTCGGCCCGGTTGGCCAGCTCGATGCGCCCGCCGTGATCGTAGACGATGCGCTGGCTGATGACGAGGCCCAGCCCGCTGCCGTCCTTCTTGGTCGAAACGTACGGCTCGAAGCCGCGTTCGATCACCTCGGGCGGAAAGCCCGGGCCGTCGTCCTCGACCGCAATACGCACGTCGCCCGGTTCATCGGAAAGGGTGACGGTCACGCTGCTGTCGGCGCCGGACTCGAGGCCGTTCTTGATCAGGTTGATGAGCACCTGGCGGAGGGCGTCCGGATCAACCGACATCTGCTCGCGCGCGGATTGGTTGACGATGTTCAGGCGGCCGTCGGCCATGTGTGAGCGATACAGCGTCGAGAGGTTCTCGACAAACTCCGCAAGCGGCACCCGCCGGATTTTCGGCGGACTCATGCGGGCGAACCTGACGAATTCATCAAGCAGCGCGGTCAGACGGTTGACCTCCATGCGTATCGTCGACGTTGTCTCGTCGAGAATGCGGGGGAAGTCGGGGAGTTGCTCGCGATAGGAGCGACGGAGATCATCGGTGCTGATCGCGATCGGCGTGAGGGGGTTCTTGATTTCATGGGCGATCTTGCGCCCCATCGCCTGCCAGGCGGCGATTTTCTCGCTCGTCGCGAGTTGCGACTGGACATCCTTGAGACGGAAGGTCATTTCAGTGAACGAGTCGGCCAGTTGTGCGAATTCCCCCTCTTCGTAAGCCATGACCGGTGTCGTGAAGTCTCCCGACGCCACGCGCGAGGTGGCGCTGACGAGGTTCTCAATCTCACGCTTGGCTTTGCCGCTGATGTAGAATCCAAGGGCGAGCGCCAACAGGGCCGATACCACGGCGACGAATCCGGTGGCCCAGATCAGGGAGCGGAACGTCCCGGCGTCGGTTCCGGGCGGAAAGGTAGCCGCGACCAAAAAGCCGGCGTTATCGCCGCCGACCAGCAGCGCCCGCAGCGAGTCGTTCTGCGTGTATAGTCGGTCCGGCTCCATGCTGACAAGGGCGCCGTCGGCGTCGGCACGGAAGACCAGGCCGACATCAGCGCCGATCAGTTGTGACGCCACGGATGTGAACCGTTGTCCGACATAGCGGCCGGCATAGAGATTCAGGCCGTCGCCGATGGGCGTGAGATAGGTGTACGCGGCGTGCCGGCCGTTGCGATCGATCTCGACCGTCAGGCGAAGCGCCGAGTCGGCCGGCTGCGAGGCATCGACACTCGGAATCAGGTCGCCGACCAACCCCGGTCGATGTCCCGAGGCCAGCACCTTGAAGCGGGAATCGAGCAGCTCCACGAAGTCAAGCCCGGCTGCCCTGGGATCGAGACGGATGTCGGCCGCGTTGCCGGAGCGGATCAGGATGCGGGCGCGACGGAATTCATCGGATGCGAGAAAGTCGCGGATCGCGCGATGCAAATCATCGAGTTCGCTCTGATTGTACTGCTCGAAGCGCTCGATATTCCGAAGCGCCGCGCGGCGATCGGCTACGCGCGACTGGTGCTCGCCCTGCCAGTAGATCACGGTCATCACGAGCAGCGGCGGAAGAAGCGCGATCAGGAGCAGGTAGCTGCGGATTCGTCCGGTGAAGGTCATGGCGCACATCCTTCATCGTGAGACGGCAGCCGCACCTTGGTGACGCCGCTCAAATCGGGATAGTCGCTTGTCGTGAACGGATCGCCCAGCAGGCCGGGACGAAGCGTGACAAACAGGGTGGGCCGGAACAACGGGAACACGCCCACATCGTCGCGGAGCGAAGTCTCGGCGAGGTGCGTGTAGTAGGCGCGCTGGCTCGAATCGGCCGCCTGCTCGGCCATATCAAGATACCCCCCGATTATAGTAACCGTCTCGTTTGACGCCTGCGAGCCGGCGGTGTCCTCGGTCAGGCGATCGTAAATGAACCGCAGGCTGGGCAGAACGTCGTCATAAATCGGCACCGCCACCAGGCGGACATCGGGATTGTCGAGGGTCGGGCCGAACGAGGTGAAGAAGCGGTCGCGGGAGAGAATATCCGCGAAATATCCGGCAAGCTTTTCGAACATCGGCCGCATCGGCTCGATCTGCACGTTGCGCGAACGGACATGGAGCGTCTGGAGGATGTCGCGACCGGAGGCCGGATCATAAGGGAACGGGCGGGGAAGGGTATCGCCGCCGGCGCCGAGTCTATTATAGGGCGCAATCAGATCGCCGTCGAAATAAAGCGGCATGCGCCGCGGATCAAGCCGGTAGTACAATGATGTCGTCAACATGCCGCCGCGATTGAGTTCACTCGCCGGATTGGGAATCATCGCCACGAAGAACGGCGCCGGTCGAACCACGATGCGGGTACCCTCGCCGGCCGCACCGACCCGGTGATACGCCACGCAACCGTCGAGGACATCCGACTCAAACGCGAGGTTCAGTTCGAAAGTCGATTCGTAGGTGCGGATATCAACCGGATTCTGAGAGGCGGGACGGCCGAGACTGTCGACTATCGGCAGCGCGCGGGAAGGATCGATCGGGAGGTAGCCGACGTGACCGATGGTGATCGACGTTGTGGTGTCGACCGGGGCGCGCTCCAGCCAGATGTGAAGGACGGCGACGTTCATCGTATCGAACACGCCGCCGGCGGGATAGCTGTAGGAGACGCCGGGAAACGACGCCTCGACGCAGCCGCTGTAGATCGAATCGTAGCCGCGGTGCACGACAAAACGGCAATCACGAAAAATGTAGTCCTCGCGACCGCGATCAAAATAGAGCCGGTCCAGCTTGACCTGAAGAATCGTGCCGGCGATCCAGGTGCTGTCTCCGGCGGCGTGCGCAGGCGCGCCGAACGCCGGGAGCGTCAGCAGGATAGCGATGACGATGCGCGTGATCATAGCAATCTCCTACCCTGTATACACCGGAACGGCTTGCGCCGTCAAATGGAAGCCCTACCAATCATATCGGCCGAAGTGTGTCTCTGATGACACACTCTAACCGGTTGCATTGTAAGCAAAACGAACCTCTGACGCAAGTGCTGTGTCTGATTTGACACAAAAAACCGCCTGATTGGGGGGTGCGGCACAATGTAAGTTGTTGTAAGAAAACACGTTGACTGTTTCGGCACGCCGCTTGTATGACCTCCTGCAGAACCAGCGACCATCACTTAACCCAGGAGGTTACAATGAAAAAGAATTCGATGCTCACCCTGATCGCGGCGGCCGTCTTCGCTGCCGCAGTTGCGCTCACCGGTTGCTCCGGCAACAGCAAGTCCGAAAAGAAAAGCTCGATTGTCGACAATGTCGTGGACAGCGTTGCGGTGGCGATCTCCGACAGTTTCACCAGGGCCCGGCTGGCGTCGGCCGAGGTGCCGGAGGCGGCGGACGAATCCGAGTTGCCGACCGCCGACGGCGGCTACGACTTCGCGGCGATTCAGGTGATCGACTCCACTATCTACGCAGTCGCCGACGACAACCTGTACATCTACGATCTCCGCGCGAAGGAACTGACGACGGTGCCGGCGGGCGGGCCGCTCCACGCCGTGGTCTTCCATTCGGGCAAGGTTTATGTCGGCGGGCAGAGCCTGTTCGAAGTGACTGACAAGTCGATCGAGCCGGTGGAGGTGCCGTTCAAAGGCGAGATCACGAGTCTCTACAGCCACGGCTACCGCCTCATGATCGGCACGACCGAAGGTCTCTTCTCGCACTCGATGTTCGGCAACGAAGGCCTGTTCGAGGGGATTTCGGTCACCGCGATGGCCGAGGACGACGAGGGACTGTGGGTCGGGACCGATGGCCAGGGACTTTACCGCTGGGACGGTCGCTCCTTCAAGCAGCGGTATCTCTATCGCGACACGAGCCTCTTCGATTCGGTCAACGCGCTCGACTTCAACCATGGCCACCTCTATGTCGGCACCGACCAGGCGCTGTACATCTTCGACGGCGGTCGCTGGGAGACGCTCGATTCAAGCTGCGGGCTGCCGTCGAACAAGATCAACGCGATCGACGCCTCCAACTGGGTGATTTATATCGCCACCGACGGCGGCGTGCGGTCGTATTTCAACGGCGACGTCATGCCGGTGAAGAAGGTCAACGATGTCCGGGCGACGGCGATCCGCGTGATCGGACGGCAGCTCTTTGCCGGAACCGCCGACCAGGGACTCATTCTCAAGACGGGGCCGGTGGTGACGACCCTGGTGGAACCGAGGACCGACGATCAAGCCGCGCCGGTCGTGGTCTCCATGAACTAGGGTTCGGTTTGCCACCGCATTACGGGCTCCCCGGTCGGGGGGCCCGTATTTTTTACTGGTTGCTCCCGGCGGACCGCCGGTGCTTATTTGAACAAAGCAGGCTCCCGCCTGTTTGGGCAAACAGAGGACAATCGTATGAAGATCGCAATCTCAGGTTCAACGGGGCTGATCGGGTCGACCCTCTCGGCATATTTCGAGGCGCGCGGCGAGCGGGTGCTAAGACTGGTTCGGCACGAGCCGCGCAACAATGAGCTAGAAATTCGATTCGAGCCGTCGACCGGTAAGATCGATTCCGATCGGCTTAACAGTGTCGATGTTGTCATTCACCTGGCGGGGGAGAGTATCGCGAGCGGGCGATGGACCGAGACGCGGAAGAAACGGATTCTCGACAGCCGGGTCAACGGGACGAAGCTGATCAGTGAAACGATAGGCGGACTCGACGGCGGCCCGAAGCTGCTGCTGGCGGCGTCGGGCAGCAACTTCTACGGCGACTGTGGCGAGGCCGTTATCGGCGAGGACGAACCGTCGGGAGAGGGGTTTCTGGCCGATGTCTGCCGTCAATGGGAGGCCGCGACGCGGCCGGCGGCGCGGAAGGGCATCCGCGTGATCAGTTTCCGCATGGGCGTGGTGCTGGCGCCGAACGCCGGGGCGCTGGCCAAAATGCTGCCGATATTCAAGCTGGGTCTGGGCGGGAAAATCGGCTCGGGGCACCAGTACCTGCCGTGGGTGGCAATCGATGATGTCGCCCGGGCGATCGAGCATATGATCCGCGATAGTTCACTTCACGGGCCGGTGAATCTCATGGCGCCGGAACCGGTGACCAATCGCCAATTCACCAAGGCGCTCGGCGCGGCGCTGCACCGGCCGGCCCTGTTTCCGGTGCCGGCGTTCGCAGTCAGGCTTCTTTTCGGGCAGATGGGTGACGAGACCCTCCTTACAAGCTGCCGGGGCGTACCGAAAAAGCTGGCCGAGTCGGGGTTTGCCTTTGCCCACCCGGAGATCGGCGAAGCACTCAGATCGATGCTCAGCAAGCCTCCGGACTGATTGACATTCCGTCGCAATCTCTCTATTTTGCCTCCGCCTGCCGGGACAGATTGCAGATCGGCGGGCTGTTTGTTGTCGACTGCAATTCGAATCCGATTAAGGCTGACCACGGATGAAGAGTTTCCCCTGGGAATGGGAATCGCGCAAACCGATCCTGATCTACCCGGACGACACCACGCCGGGCGACGGCGACGTGCTCGAAATCGGGCCGGGGCGGGGTGACCTGCTTCTATCGATGGCGGAGTCGCACCCGCACCAGAAGATTGTCGCGATCGAGATCGGCAAGAAGCGTTACTACCGGATGATCCCGCGGATTCAGAAGCGGGGGATCGAGAATATCCAACTCATCTGCGGCGATGCCCGGATTGCGCTGCCGCGATGGTTCGAGGGGCCGACGTTCGAGAAGGTCTACGTGCTGTTTCCCGACCCGTGGCCGAAAGCCCGCCACGAACTGAAGCGGCTGCTTCACACCGAATTCCTCACGCTGCTGGCGAGCGTCATTAGGCCGGGCGGCGATCTCTATATGGCCACCGATGTCGACTGGTACGCCCGGTGGGCGCGGGAAAACGCCGACAGCATGCCGATGCTGGAGAATCTCGGGAAGCCATGGGTGACGGCGGAGGAATTGTACGGCTACGCGCCGACCTTTTTCGAGCAGAAGTGGCGGGCGGAGGGGCGAGAGATTTATTATATGCGGTATCGCCGGACGGAAGTTGGTGCCTAGAACCGGTCGAGCTTCACGCGGTTGGGCTTGGGCAGTTGGTTTTCGATCCGGCCCTCCTTGAGCAAACCGCACCCGAGCGAAAGGCCGTCATAGGCGATCATCACAAACCCCCGTTCCGACGATCCGATCTCCGACTCCGCGACCTCGAATTCCTTCCCGAGACAGTACATCTCAGCGTGGTCCTTCGTGACATTCACAATATTGCGCGTCACTGATCGCCCGAACATTTGAAACAGATTTGTGCCCGGCTTGACGGTCCGTGCGATGCGCGCGACGAGAATGCCGGCCGTATCGGCTACCTTCAGATCGAAGTCGGTTTTCGGGCCAAGCAGGATGCGGCCGTTGGGGCCGGCGTAAAGCTCCCACGGCTCGAAGATCGATTCCTCGAGACCGAGCCGTTCGCGGAAATACTCGAGCACCCGTGCCTTTTCTTCCGATGCGCACCGTTCGATCATCGGACCACCTTCGCAACGAAGAAGCCGTCCGTATCGTTGTGATGCGGCCAGACCCGGAGGCAGTTGGCGACTTCATCGTGATGCTCCCGGCCCTGCCACGACATCACCGGGGAGGCAAAGCGGAAACCGTCAAGTTCGGGGCGGACAACAT
>CAYPYM010000014.1:13262-14697 GCA_964414435.1 uncultured Ignavibacteriales bacterium
TCGACCACGCCTTCGTTTTCATCGGGCGATAGCGAACAGGTCGAGTAAATCATCGTGCCGCCGGGGTTGAGCCGGTCGAAGCAGCGCACGATCATGTCTTTCTGGCGCGAGCCGTAGCCGAGCGAACGGTCGGGTGTCCAGGTCGAGAGGAGGTTGGGACTCTTGCGGATCGTGCCGTCGGACGAACAGGGGGCATCGAGCAGGATAACGTCGAATGTCAGCGGCGGCAGGAGGTGCACTTCGAAATTGGTGATCAGCGCATTGATCACGCCCGCCTTATTGAGATTGAATTTGAGCGCACGGATACGGGTGTAACTGCGGTCGTTGGCAACCAGACAGCCCCGGTTATTCATAAAAGCCGCCGCCTGCGTGCTCTTGGAGCCGGGCGCCGCGCAGGCATCGAGAACGGTGGAAGCGCGGGCCAGTTCGTCGCGGGCCAGCAGCGGCGGGAGCATCGAGGCCAGTTCCTGAATATAGATCGTGCCGAGAAAGCGCTCCATCGTCGCGCTCATGATGTCGTCGGCGACCCGGAACGCATCGGCATACCACGGTACCGGCGTACAGGCGATGCCGACCCTGTCGAGCCGCGCTACAACTTCGGCGGCAGCCGCCTTGAGGGTGTTGACGCGAAACGATCTCGGAGGCGGCGAGAGCACGGTGCGCGCGAAGGCATCGAGGTCGTCGATCAACGGACCATAGTGGTCGACCATCGGGTCGGGCAAATTCGTGGTCACAATTCTCTCAACCATCGTGCAGGATCATTCATGCGGGGTAGGATGCCAGAAGGGCAGCGGCGGGTCAAGGAGATTCAGCCCGATTACTTGAGCCGAATCAATTTGGCCGTCACCTCCACGACATTTTCGCGGGCGAGGCTCTCAGCCGCTTTTCGGACATCGGCTTCACTCCGCTGCATCGATTCGGCGATATCGGCGATACGAACCGTTCGCCGCTCGGTCAAGCGCCGGACAATCTCGCCGCGGATCTGCCGGAGGGAGCCTTCGAATTTCGACTGGCGCGAGAGCGGCTTGATCTTCCGGTGCGACTCCGCACTCATTCCGAGCCGCGCGTAATCCATCAGGGCGTAGTGCCATTCGCGGCCATTGGAACGGGGAAGCACCTCCGTCGCAATTGTCTCGATCTGCTTCAGCGGTGTATCCGTCGGCAGCTCGAGCAAATGGATGAGAACGCGTCGAACGTTCGTATCGACCGCCGCCACCCGTTTGCCGAATGCAAACGCCGCGATGGCGTGGGCGGTGTAGCGACCGATCCCGGGGAGCTTCTGCAATTCGGATGAATCTTCAGGCAGTTTGCCGCCGTACTGCTCGACGACGATCCGCGCCATATCGCGCAAGTACAGCGCCCGCCGGTTGTAACCGAGACCGGACCAGGCTGCGAGAACCGCGCGGTTATCGGCGCGGGCAAGACTGCTCCAATC
>CAYPYM010000015.1:0-14601 GCA_964414435.1 uncultured Ignavibacteriales bacterium
AGGGTGTCGTCCTCGTAGCGATAGTCGGACTTGACGACTGTCACCGATATCGCGGTATCGCCCCGCGTGCGGTAGGCGGCGGCGGCGTGGCGCCGTTCACCCGGCTGGTCGGATTCGATCGTGAATTCGAGATACGCCGCGCCGGGGCGTTCGTAGGCGGTCAGGTCGGTCAGATTCGAGAGTGAATCGCGCGCCGCCGCGAGGTTCCGGTCGCGAACTTCGACCGGATCGGACAATTTCGCGGCGGGATCAATGCCGACGTAGATATCGACCGGCGCCGTTCGCAGGACAACGTGCAGGCGTCGCTGGCCGGTGACGGGATTGAAGACGTGGCTTTCGATGTGGCAGGAGTCGCCCGGTGAGAACTTGACCGCCCAGGAGCAGTTCGGCAGCGAGAGGGTGAAGACCGCCCGGGCGGCGCGGACCGGCCCGGTAAGCCCGAGCAGGCCGATTGTCACCCATAGTAATGGCAGTCTCACGGCGTATCCGCCTTTCGTCAGGGTTGCGGCATGTGCGAGTCACGGGTGGGGGAGACCGTGGCCCCTCCATACAATCAACATATCGGGAGAGCGGGGGGGTGTCAAGGCGGATACCGGGTCGCGCCGTTCAAAACGCAAAAACCGCTCGTGCGAGCGGTTTTCTCATAAAACTCTGATATGCCTGACGATTCGGTCAGGAGGCCGCAACCGGGGGGCGGCGACGTCCGCGGACGTTTTTGATCACCTTGCCCGCCTTGAGGCAGGAGGTGCAGACCGAGACCTTCTTCGGGACGCCGTCGACAAGCGCGCGGACCGTCTGAAGGTTGGGGTAGAAGCGGCGTTTGGTCTTATTGTGAGCGTGAGAAACGTTGTTTCCCGCGACCGGTTTTTTGCCACAGATTTCGCAAGCTTTGGACATAGGTCGAAACTTCTCCTTTCGCACAAGAGCCCACTAATTTAAGACCTTATCGGAAAAAGGCAAGCAGTTTTTCGGCGGCCGGGCCGGCTTTTTCCCGGGGCGAAGCGCTGGATTTCGGCCATTCGGGGGTGGGAAGAAGGCCGATCGGGCCGTTTTGTCCGTTTGACTCCGGTTGGGCGATTGCCTATAATTGGAGGAACGTATCGGCCTCCCTAGGCTATAATGTAGTAACAACATACGGAAAAACCGACCAATGCTCGACCTCAAATTTGTCCGGGAAAATCCCGAGATCGTGAAAGCCGGAATCGCCCGCAAGAACGACCATTCCGATATCGACGCCATAATCGCCCTCGACGAACGCCGCCGCGACATAATCGGCAAAGTCGAGGCGCTCAAAGCCAAACGCAACCAGGTGACCGGCGATATCGCCAAAAAGAAAAAGGCCGGCGAAAACGCCGACGCTCTGATCGCCGAAATGCGCCAGGTCGGCGAGCAGATCACCGCGCTCGACGACGACCTGCGCAGTCTCGAAGACGAGCTGCAGATCAAGATGTCGTGGGTGCCGAATATCCCGCACGAGTCGGTGCAGAGCGGCGGCGAGGCCGACATGGAGATCGTGCGGACCTGGGGCGAGATTCCGAAGTACGACTTCAAGGTCCTCCCGCACTGGGAGATCGGGGAGAAACTGGGCCTGCTCGACATCCCCGCGGCCACCAAGATCTCCGGCGCCGGCTTTTACGCCCTGCGCGGATTCGGCGCGCGTCTTCAGCGGGCGCTGATCGATTATATGCTCGATACCCATGCCGAGGCCGGTTTCGTCGAGCACTTCGCGCCGTATATCGTCACGCGCGAAACGATGTACGGCACCGGTCAGCTTCCCAAAATGGAAGAGGACATGTACCGCACGACCGACGACATGTATCTGATTCCCACGGCGGAAGTGTCGCTGACCAACCTGTACAAGCAGGAAGTGCTCAGCTTCGAGCAGCTGCCGATTTACATGGTCGGCCACACCCCCTGCTTCCGCCGCGAGGCGGGCGCCGCCGGCAAGGACACCCGGGGGATGATTCGGGTACACCAGTTTCACAAGGTCGAGATGGTCAAGATCGTGCGCCCGGAGAACTCCTACGACGAATTGGAGGCGCTCGTGACGCAGGCGGAAAAGATCCTTCAGGGGCTGAAGATCCCTTATCGGGTGGGGCGGCTGGCCGCCGGCGACCTGTCGTTTGCGGCGGCGAAGTGTTACGATATCGAGCTGTGGTCGGCCGGGGTCGAACGCTGGCTCGAGATCTCGTCGTGCTCCAATTTCGAGGATTTCCAGGCGCGGCGGATGAACTGTCGTTTCCGCGACGCGGACAAAAAGGTCACCTTCCCGCACACGCTCAACGGCTCCGGCCTGGCGCTGGCCCGGCTGATCCCGGCGATCCTCGAAAACTACCAGAACGCCGACGGTACGGTGACGATTCCCGATGTCCTGCGACCGTACCTGGGCGGGGCGGATAAGATAGGCTGATGGCCGAAACCAGAAGCAGACGCAGTCTGATCAAGCGGCTGTATGTCGGCAAGTCGACATACTTCAAGGGGTTCCTGCTCGGCGGGGTCCTCGTTATTTCGTTGCTGTTTATCTGGTACACCTTCAACGTCATCGACAAGCTCAAGGAAGGCACCCGCTCGCAGGTCGAGAAGTACGTCAAGATGTGGCAGCTCGCCGCGAGCAGCTCGACCTCGGGCGAGGAGCTCCAGTTCATCTTCGACGAGATCATCGTCAAGGCCGATTTCCCCATCATCGTGCTCGACGCCAACCGGGAGCCGATCCACTGGCGCAATATCAAAGGGATCGGCCCGACCGACAATTCCCCCGAGGCGCTGGCGAAACTCCGCACCGAGGCCCGCAAGATGGCCGAGCGGCACAACGAATTTCCGCTCTATTTCGGGGAGGACCACGTCAATTACTTCCTCTACGGCGACACCGAGGCGATCAAGCAGCTCACCCGGATGCCGTTTATCGAAATCTGTATCGTGATCGCCTTTTTCGTGGTGGCGCTGATCGGATTCCAGAATATCCGCAAGAGCGAGGAGCGGCATATCTGGGTCGGCATGGCCAAGGAGACCGCCCACCAGCTCGGCACCCCGATTTCATCGCTCATGGGCTGGGTGGAACTGCTCGGGGCGGAGTGCTCGGTCGACGGCGACCCGCACGAGTTGCAGAATGTCCTCACGGACGGCCTCGGGAATATGCGGGTCGATATCGATCGCCTTCAGAAAGTGGCCAACCGATTCGGGCAGATCGGCTCGGTGCCCGAATTGAGTCCGGGCGACGCCAACAACTGCGTGCGCGAAGCGGCCGACTATTTTCGACGGCGGCTGCCGTTCGAGGGAAAGGGCATGCAGCTCAATTTCACCGAAGGGGAACTCCCGCCGGTCGCGATCAATCCCGAACTGTTCAGCTGGGCACTGGAAAACCTGATAAAAAACGCCCTGCAGGCGGTCGATCCGAAAACCGGCCGGATCCACCTTCGCACAATTTATCAACCGGGCAAACCGTGCGTTGTTATAGAAGTGGAAGACAACGGCGCGGGTATTCCGGTGGCGGCCCAGCGACGCATTTTCCGGGCCGGCTTCACCACCAAGAAACGGGGCTGGGGCCTCGGCCTGACGCTGGTCCGACGGATCGTGGAAGAGTACCACGGCGGGCGGGTCTCGCTCAGGCACTCCCGACCGGGTGAAACGACCTTCGAGATTCTCCTCCCGGTCGCCTCGAAACAAAAAGGATGAGAATGGCTGCTCAAACCGATCAGAAGAAGATTCTCTGGGTCGACGACGAGATCGACTCGCTCAAACCCCATTTCATGTTTCTCGAAAAGCGCGGCTACAGCATCACCGGAGCGGTATCCGGTGACGACGCGATCGAGGCGGTACGCGACCAGTTGTTCGACCTGGTGCTGCTCGACGAGATGATGCCGGGTAAGGACGGCCTGAGCACGCTGGAAGAGATCAAGGAGATCCGCCCCCACCTGCCGGTCGTGATGGTGACGAAATCGGAGGAAGAGAGCCTGATGGATCAGGCGATCGGCCAGAAGATCGACGACTATCTCGTCAAGCCGGTCAACCCGACCCAGATCCTCTCCGTGATTAAGCGGATGCTCGAGGCGAAGAAGATCATCAGCGGATCGTCGATGCAGCGGTATATCACCGAGATCAACCGGTTCAACCAGAAGCTCTTCGGTGCGATGATGCCGGAGGACTGGCACGAGGCGGCCCGTATCCTCGCGACGTGGAATCTCGAACTCGACCAGAACAACGATGTCGGCCTGGAGCAGACGCTCGACGGCACCCGCAAGGAATGGAACACCGAATTCACGAAGTACCTCGAGCGGAACTATCTCGGCTGGCTGTTCGACGACGAGCGGCCGGTGATGTCGCCCGACGTGTCGGGGCGCTACGTCATCCCGCCGCTGAAGGAGGGGAAGAAGGTGGTGCTGATCGTGGTCGACTGCATGCGCCTGGATCAGTGGATGCTGGTCGAGCCGCTGATCGCGGAATACTTCGATATTCAGCGCGACTATTACTTCTCGGTGCTGCCGACCGCAACGCCATTCGCCCGTAATGCGCTCTTCTCGGGGCTGTTCCCCGACGACATCCAGAAGCATTACCCCGAGCTGTACGACAACAGCGCCGAGGGTTCGCTCAACCGGATGGAGGACGAGCTGTTTGCGGACAACCTCGCCCGCAACGGTCTGGAGAGCGAAGCGCGCCAGATGAAATACGTGAAGATTTACAACAACACCGAGGGCGACCAGATAGCGAAACGGATCGCCGATTTTTACGATTCGCCGGTAGTGACGTTTGTGTTCAACTTCCTCGATATCCTCGCGCACGGCCGGTCGAACAATGTCATCCTGAAGGAGATCGCCGGTTCCGAGGCGGCATTCCGCAGCCTCATGCGGAGCTGGTTCGTGCACTCGCCGCTGTTTGCGATGCTCAAGTCGTTCGCCGAGCGTGATGTCACGGTGGTGGTGACTTCCGATCACGGCTCGGTGCTGTGCAAGCGGGGGACGATGGCGCACGGCAAGCGCTCGACGTCGACCAACCTTCGCTACAAATACGGCGACAATCTCAACTCGGACAAGAACGACTCGATTCTGATCAAGAAGCCGAAAGAGTGGCGGCTGCCGATGTTGTCGCTGGCGACGACCTTTATCCTGGCCAAGGAAGATTTCTTCTTTGTTTATCCCAACAACTACAACGAGATGGTGCGCCAGTTCCACAACTCGTTCCAGCACGGCGGCATCTCGCTCGAGGAGATGGTTGTCGCAGTGGCAACCCTCACGCCCAGGTAGGTGACGTGGCGCTCGCCCTCAATATTGTATCGCACTCGGAAGCCGAAACGACGGCGCTCGCCGGGAAGCTGGCGCCGTTTTTCCGCGCCGGCGATCTCGTCATCCTGACCGGCGAACTCGGCGCGGGCAAGACGGTGTTCGTGCGCGGTCTGGCCAGGGGGCTGGGGATCGACGAAGACCTCGTCAACTCGCCGTCGTTTACGGTGGTTAACGAGTACCCCGACGGCAAGCTGCCGCTTTTTCATTTCGATCTCTACCGCCTCGGGGACGCCTCGGAGCTGCAGGAGATCGGCTGGGATGAATACCGCCGCCGTGACGGTCTCGTGGTGGTCGAGTGGGGCGAGCGGGCCGACGGGTACCTTCCGCCGCACTACTATCGCATCGTCTTCACGCCGCTCAACGAGCAGGACCGTCAGATCGATATCGCCTACGTGGAATCATGACAGACAACCATTTCAACAATATCCTCGCGGTCGACACCTCGACCAACAGCCTTCGGCTGGCGCTCCAGTTCGGCGGCGACCGTATGGTCCGATGGTCGGGTGAAGTCGAAAAGTCGCACGGGCAGATCCTGATGAAACGTATTGGCGAACTGATGGAGTCGGCGTCGATCAATCCGGTCGATCTCGACGGGGTCGTTGTCTGTGTCGGGCCCGGGTCGTTCACCGGTCTGAGGATCGGGCTCGCGGCGGTGAAGGGGATGGTGATGGCGCTGGAGTGCCCGGCGGTCGCGGTGACATCGTTTGAGATCGCGGCGGCGCGGCTGGCGGAGGTCGACGTTCCGGTGAACGTGGTGATTCCGCTCAATCGCGACGAGGGTATTCTCGGGCTGATCGAGGAGGGCGCATGCGATCGCGCGAGGCTGTCGGTGGTGCGTTACGATCGGCTATTTGACGCGGTCGACGGCGGCGCGGTGGCGGGGCTGGGGATCGATCTGGTCGAGCGTTTCCCGGAGATGCCGAACGAGGATTTCACCGACCGGCTCGATTACGACGCCGGCGACCTGCTGCAACTCGGCCGGGCAAAGCTCGAGGCCGGCGAGACGGCTGATATCGCGACGCTCGAACCGCTCTATCTACAGAAATCGCAGGCGGAGATTCGCTTTGAAGAAGGTCGAAAAGGCTGACGAAAAAGTTTTGATCCGTGACATGATCGAGGCCGACCTCGACCAGGTGCTGGTGATCGAGCAGGAGGTGTTCAGCGATCCGTGGCCCCGCTCGGCGTTCAGGGAGCAGATCGGCGGAGAAGGCTGGGGGGCGGTGGTCGCTGAGGCCGATTGTGCCGTAATCGGTTACGGCTGCTATTTTACTGTCGATATCGAGGCCCATCTGACCAACATCGCAGTCGCCCCCGCCTTCCGCAGAAAATCGGTTGCTAAATCTATTCTGGACACTATCTTGCAGCGAGTAATCGACGCCGATTGCGAATATCTCTTGTTGGAAGTCCGGCAGAGCAACGATGCGGCCCGGGCTTTTTACGAAAAGCATGGCTTCACCGTGTTGTACCAGAGGCCAAATTACTATCGACGGCCGGTCGAGAGCGCGCTCGTGATGGTGCGCTATCTCGACCCAGACAGGGAAGAGTGATTGCCCATGGCCTGGTTCCGAAAAGACAAAAGCGGTCTCGCGCCGCAGGAAAAGAAGAATATTCCCGAGGGACTCTGGATCAAATGCGAGTCCTGCGGCGAGATCATATACTCCAAGAAGATGGAGCAGCTCCTCTGGGTCTGCCCCAACTGCGATTTCCATTTCCGCATTTCATCGCAGAAGTATATCGGCCTTTTGCTCGACGGTGAACGGCTCGAGGAGTTCGACACCAACCTGTCCTCGAAAGATCCGCTCAGATTCAAGGATTCGAAGAAGTATCCCGACCGCATCAGGACGGCCCAGTCGAAGACCGGCCGCATGGAGGGAGTGATTTCGGGGATCGGCGAGATCGGCGGGATCGAGGTGTCGTTCGCGATCATGAATTTCGCCTTCATCGGCGGGTCGATGGGTTCGGTGGTCGGCGAGATGATCGCGCGGGCGATCGAGCGGGCGATCGCGCGGGAGATCCCGCTGGTGATCGTGTCATCGTCGGGCGGCGCCCGTATGCAGGAAGGGATCCTGTCGCTGATGCAGATGGCGAAAACATCGGCCCTGCTGGCCGTCCTTCACGAAAAGAAAATCCCGTATATATCGATCCTCACCAATCCCACCACCGCCGGCGTGATGGCCTCGTACGCCTCGCTCGGCGATGTCATCATCGCCGAACCGAAGGCGCTGCTCGGTTTTGCCGGCCCGCGCGTGATCCAGCAGACGATCAAACAGGAGCTGCCCGAGGGATTCCAGTCTTCGGAGTTCTTCCTCGAGAGGGGGTTCCTCGACAAGATCGTTCACCGCAAGGACCTCAAGGAGACGGTCGTTGCGCTGCTGAACTACATGTGGAGAAAATAATGCCGAGACATTCCTATGTTTCCGCGGAGCGCTTCCTTCTGTCGCGCGAGTTTTTCGGAATGAAGCTCGGGCTGGAGAATATCACCCACTTTCTCGAATCGATCGGTTCACCCCAGACAACCTACAAGACGATCCATATCGCCGGCACCAACGGCAAGGGTTCGACCGCGGCGATGCTGGCGGCGATTCTTCAGTCTCAGGGATACAAAACCGGCCTGTTCACCTCGCCGCATCTCACGACCCTCCGGGAGCGGATGCGGATCGACGGCCGGATGATCGGTGAGCGCTCGGTGGTCGGGTATGTGGATCGCCACCGCAAAGAGCTGGTTCGTCGCAAGCTGTCGTTTTTCGAGGTGATGTCGGCGATGGCGTTCGAGTATTTCGCGCGGGCACAGGTCGACTACGCCGTGATCGAAACGGGACTGGGCGGGCGACTCGACGCCACCAACGTGCTCACGCCGGAGCTGACGATTATCACCGATATCAGCCGCGACCATCAGGAGATCCTCGGCAATACGATCGCGAAGATCGCGTATGAGAAGGCCGGGATCATCAAGGCGGGCGTGCCGAACCTGATCGGGATGTTGCCCGAGGCGGCGGAGAAGGTGATCCGGGCGAAGTGCACGAAGGTGGGGGCGTCGCTGTATCGCCTGACCGCGCGCGATTATGTCGCGCACGCTGAGCGGAACCGACTCGACTTTCGCGACAACGGCTGGTCGATGAGCGGCGTACAACCTTCGCTGCTCGGCCCGCACCAGCTCAGGAACGCTGCGCTCGTGCTCAAGGCGACCGCGATTCTGCGGCAGCACGGCACGAGGCTGAGCAAACGGGCGGTGCGCGAGGGTCTTGCGGCCACACACTGGCCGGGACGATTTCAGATTATCGAACGCAGGGGCAAGCCTACCCTCGTTTTTGATGTCGGGCACAACGCCGGCGGGGTCGCCGCGTTTGTCGACACCTTTCGGACTCGTTTCCCCGGACGGCGAGCGCACGTCCTGACCGGGTTCGTCAAGCGGAAAGAACATCAGAAGATGTTCGATCTGCTCGCGACGATCGCCGACGACTACGCCCTGGTGCCGCTGGCGACCAAACGCACGGTCGATATCGCCGAGCTCAGCCGCGAGATCAACTGGCGGGGCGTGCCGATGCGCCGATTCGGATCGCTCCGGACCGCCTGGAAGCGGCTGTCGGAATCGGCCGACGCTGACGATATAATAACCGTGATAGGATCCCATTATCTGGTAGGTGAGTTTTTCGAAAAGTTCGGCCGTAAATGACCACCAAAAAGAACAACAAGCGAAAAACCGGTGCTACGCCGGCTCGCAACAAAGCCGAGCCTCGTCCGGCGAAGGCCGCGACCAAAGCCGCGGCCCGTCCCGCGGCCGAGAGCATCGTGACCGACAATATCGGCGAGAAACTGACTCGCCTGACCGAGACCAACCGTCAGCTCAAACGCAAAATCTTCGATCTCTACACCATCTTCGAAATCAGCCGCAACTTTTCCTCGGTGCTCAACTACGAGACGCTTCTCGATTCTTTCATCCTGACATCGCTGGCCCAGGTGAGTGCGTCGAAAGCGGCGATCTTCCTCAAGGCCGACGGCGGCCCGGCGCGGTTCGTCATGGCGAAAGGGAAAGGGTCGGGGCCGTTTCCGGAAAAAGAAGCGTCGGTCAGCGCCGATTCCAAACTGGCCACCTTCCTCGCCCGCCTCAACCGGCCGGTCACCACGACCGAGTTGATTGAGGGTGTTGCCGACGAAGGCGAGAAGGCGATTCTCACGAAGTTCGAACCGGGACTGGTGGTCCCGCTGATCTACCAGACCCGTCTGACCGGGCTGGTGCTGATTGCCGACAAAATCGGCGCGAAAGAATTCGGGCTGGACGATATCGAGTTCCTTTCGATTCTCGGTAACCAGATTTCGGTGGCGATCGAGAACGCCCGCCTCTACGAGGCGGAGAAAGAGGCGACCCAGCAGTTGCGGGCGGCCCAACAGCAGCTCGTGCATACGGAACGGGTCGCAGCGTTGGGTGAGATGTCGGCCCGGGTGGCGCACGAGATCAACAACCCGCTGGGGATCATCAAAAACTACCTGCTGTTGATCCGTCGCTCCGCCGGTACGAATATCGAGGCCGGGAACTATATCGATATTGTGGGCCAGGAGATCGACCGGATAGCCCGAATCGTGCGCGAGCTGCTCGATTTTCACCGCCCCGAGAAAGTCACGAATCAGCCGATCGATGTCGAGAAAGCGGTCGAGGATGTACTGGTCCTGATGGACCGTCAGTTCGACAAGCTCGAGATCGAGGTGGTCCGTCACTTCACCAAGAACCTGCCGATTGTCATGGGATCGCCCGAGAATATCAAGCAGGTCGTGCTGAACCTGGTCATCAACGCCTGCGACGCCATGGCCGGCGGCGGCCAGCTCGAGATAACGATCGCCCGGGTCAAGGACGATATCCAGATGACTTTCTGCGATACCGGCACCGGAATCGAACCGGACATCATTCCGCGAATATTCGAGCCGTTTTTTACGACCAAAGAGCAGGGGAAGGGCACCGGGTTGGGACTGGCGGTCTGCTACGGCATCATAAAACGTCACGGCGGGTCGATAACGTACAAAAACACCGATGTCGGCGGCTGCTTCGATATCCGCCTGCCGGTCGGACTGGAACGGACGGACCATGAGTGATGCCCCGGAACGCATAATCATTATCGATGACGAGAAGCGGATGTGCGACTCGCTGTCGGCGCTCTTGATCGGCGACGGCTACGAGGTCGATGCGTTCCAGAATTCGACCGAGGCGGCCGAGGCGATCAAGAAGCGTCGGGTCGACCTCGTCATTACCGATATCAAGATGCCCGCCCTGGACGGGCTGGAAATCCTGAAGCGGGTGAAAGCGGTCGACGACGGTATCCCGGTTATTCTCATGACCGGTTACGGTTCGCTCGACACCGCGATCGAGGCGGTCGCCAGCGGCGCCTACGATTACCTGCTTAAGCCGGTTGAATTCAGCTATCTCGAGCTGGCGGTCAATCGGGCGCTCGAGAAGAGGCGGTCCGATCTCGCCCGCATGGCCCTCCTCGAAGAGCTGAAACTGTCGAACATGATTCTCAATCGGCGCATGGACGACCTCAACGCCCTGTATGAGGCCGGCAAGTCGATCGGCTCGACGGCCAATCTCAACGATCTGCTCCGCCAGATTGTCGTGCTGGCCTCGACGGTGACGGAAGCCCAGGTCGGGTCGATCATGCTGCTCGATGAGACCGGGGAGTACCTGACGGTCGAGGCCGCGATCGGGCTCGATCTCAAGATTGTCGCTGCGACCCGCCTCCCGATCGGCGAGTCGATCGCCGGCACCGTCGCACTCGAGGGCGAGCCGCTCATGATCACCGATGTGGAGAAGGACGAGCGCTTCCGGCGCATCAACAAGGAGCGCTACGGGGCGGCGTCGCTGCTGTGCTGCCCGCTCCGGATCAAGAACAAGGTGATCGGCGTCATTAATATGGCCAATAAGGAAGACGGGCAGTCGTTCACGGAAAACGATCTTCGGCTGCTGACGACGTTTGCGTCGCAGGCCGCGGTGGCGGTCGATGACGCCAACCAGTTCGAGAAGAACCGACGGAGGCTGATCGAATTCGAGATCCTCGACGAGATCGCCGATCAGTTGCCGCAGATCGAGACGATGGCCGATTTCCGGACGGTGCTGATCGAAAAGATCAATCGTGTCTTTCCGATCGAATATTCCATCTGGTTCGACTGGGAGGCGCACACCGGCCACCTGTCGCCGCACGGGATGACCGGCCTGCCGCATATTCCGACCACCGAAAGCGGCGGGATCGATCTCCGCAAGATGAAAAAGACCGCCGTGGCGCTCGGACCGTTCGAACCGGAGGTGTTCGATCTCGGCAACATTCGCGGGCTGTCCGATGTGATCGCCGAAGAGATCCGCCAGAAGCCCGATCTGCCTCAGCCGGAGGCGGCGTTTATGGCGATCCCGATCCGGCGGAGGGGAGAACTGGCGCACGTGTTCTACATCGGAGCGGCCGGCCCGACACCGTATTCCAACGAAGACATCTCGCTGGCCAAGCTGGTCGTCTCGCAGGCGGCGCTGCTGTTTGAACGGGAACAGTCGCTGCTCAATTCGACCCGGCTGCTGACCATGGGCAATATGATCAGCGAAATCTCGCACGACCTCCGGAAGCCGCTGACCTCGATCAAGGGGAGCCTTCAGGTGCTGGCGATGAAGCACCCGGAGATCACGGGCGATAGCGAGCTGTACAAGACCGCTGAGGAAGAGATCCATCGCATGAACGAGCTGGTGCGGGAGCTGGTCGATTTTTCCAATCCCAACAAGTACCAGACCGAAAAAGTCGACCTGCGGCGAGTGATCGCCCGGGCGGCCGACCTGGTCGGGCCCGATCTGCGCAAGAGCAAGGTCGTCTATGCGGCCGATTTCGAGGATGCCGACTGGGACCAGATCGTGAACAAGAACCAGATTCTGGAGGCGTTTCTGAATCTGTTTATCAATGCGGTCGATGCCATGCCGGACGGCGGGCGGCTGACGGTACGTGGGTTACTTGAGAAGCCGGAGCACCGCAAGGACATCTATCTCGCGGTGCGGGTGATCGATACGGGAGTGGGAATCAAGAAGGAGAATCTCTCGCGCATTTTCGACCGGTATTACACGACTAAAGATACCGGCACCGGCCTGGGGCTGGCCGTGGTTGAGCGCATCATCTCGGCCCACGCGGGCACCCTGAGCGTATCCTCGGAGGCGGGGAAGGGGACGACGTTTACGCTCTATTTCCCCTACCAGTCGTAGGGCGGCTCTGCACACTTTTGCCGAAAAAACGCAAGTTGTTTATGTTTGAGCCTTGATTTCCCGGCTGTTTTGCCGATACTTTGCGCAGGAGAAACGATCGGTGTATGCCCAAGCAGAAGATGAAAATCCTTGTAATTGATGACGATCCGAAGGTGGCCTGGATCCTGTCCGAGGGCCTCGGCAACAAATACAACTTTGTGTCGGCCCGCGACGGGGTTGAGGGGCTCCAGATGGTCTCGACCGAACACCCGGATCTGATTCTGCTCGATATCAAGATGCCGGGAATGAGCGGTATCGAGGTGCTCGAGAAGCTCAACAAGGTCGAGGAACGGCCCGATGTCATCATGGTTTCGGGGCACGGCGACACGAATTATGTCGTCGATTCGATCAAGCTCGGCGCGGCCGAGTTCGTCAACAAGCCGTTTGATGTCCAGGAGATCGAAATCCACATCAACGGCGTGCTCGAGCGGCGCAATCTCAAGCGCGAGGTCAAGGAACTCAAGAGCGAGCTCCAGTCGCACAGCGCCTACGCCAATTTCATCGGCGACTCCGACGCGATGACCAAGGTGAAGGAGATTATCGAGCAGGTTGCCGACTCCGAACTGACCGTGCTGATCCGGGGTGAATCGGGCACCGGCAAGGAAATCGCCGCCCGGTCGCTGCATCAGCTTTCCGCCCGCAAGGATCATCCGTTTATCAAGGTGAACTGCGCCGCGATCCCGCGCGATCTGCTCGAGGCTGAGCTGTTCGGGTACGAGAAAGGCGCCTTTACCGGCGCCCACAAGACCAAGCAGGGGCGGTTCGAGATCGCCAACAAGGGGACGATGTTCCTCGACGAAATCGGCGACATGCCCATGGAGCTGCAGTCGAAGCTGCTCCAGGTGCTCGAACAGCAGGAGTTTGTCCGGGTCGGCGGGATCACCTCGATCCATGTCGATGTCCGGATTATCTGTGCCACCAACCGGAATCTCGAGGAAGCGATCCGCGAATCGGGCTTCCGCGAGGATCTGTTTTACCGTCTGAACGAAATTACTTTGTTCCTGCCGCCGCTGCGGGAACGTCCCGACGATATCTCGATCCTGGTCAGCCATTTCCTCGAGAAGTACAACAAGCTCTACACCAAGGAATTCGCGGGGCTGTCGCCTGACACGGTCGCCCGCCTCATGGTGTTCGGATGGCCCGGCAATGTCCGCCAGCTTGAGAACATGATCAAGCAGGTGGTGGTCCGGGGCGACGAGTCGATCATCATCGACCTCATCAATTCCGCCGGCTCCAGCGCGATGGCGTCGTCGTACCCCGGCAGCGCAGGGGTATCGTCGGGGACCGGGCATATTCAAGCGCATGCGGCTCCGGGCGGCGAGCCCGATACCTACTCGCTCAAGGAGCGGGTTGGGCGGACCGTGGCTGAGGAGGAGAAGCGGTTGATCGCCGAGGTGCTCACCAAGACCAACTGGAATCGCCGCAAGGCCGCTGACCTGCTCGAGATCAGCTACCGGTCGTTGCTGTACAAGATCAAAGACTACAATCTCAACGCCGCGAAGTAGTCTCTGCCTCCCCATTCAGCGTCATAATCGTAATACGTCGCTTGCGCGTATTAGGAAACCGTTTGCACTATAGTAGCCTGAGCTGGTCCGATTTCACTTACTCCGTGGTAAGTCTCGCTAAATCTAATCCTCTGCCAAGTAATAAATTAACATTGGCTTAGCGAGACCAAATCTGCCTGCCGTGGAAATCTTTTCCGAAATAGGGGGGCTTATACGGAGTGGAATGAATATTGCTGTACAATCGTTGCACAGCGCCAAACCGACGCCACAGGATAAGTACGAGTTGCAAACATGGATGATGTGAGTTTCCTCAGCAAGGTCGACCTCGAACTGAAGCGGGCCGAGCGCTACAGTGTCTTTGTCTCCCTTGTCGTTTTCGATCTCACGTTCATGAGGGACCAGTTCGGGCCGGATGCACCGGGGATGGTGCGCCGGCTTTTTGAGTCGACCCGCGCGCGGGTGCGAGAGATCGACCAGGTGTCGGTTAACGACGATTTCAAGCTGGTCCAGCTTCAGCCCGAAACGCCCCCGCAGGGAGCGGAGATCGCCGGACGGCGGTCGA
>CAYPYM010000016.1:0-1897 GCA_964414435.1 uncultured Ignavibacteriales bacterium
CGAGAAAAAATCGCTGACCCGCGATGAGTTGATGACCTATGCCTACCACCCCGACGGCGACCTGCGTGCCCGCGCCTATCAGGAACTGTACCGTGTCTACGGCGAGGACGGTCCCATCTTGGGTTGAGGGCAGTGCCCGCGCTGTGCCTCTGCGCACTCCTTTGCGCCTGCTCGAGCGTGAGTTTCGAGCGGACGACCGAGAGCTCGGGGACTTTCGAGGCACGGCTGGCGGATACCGGGGAAGGCCCGTTCTTGAGAACCGGGGATCTCGGGGTGTTCGACCGGGGCGAGCAGGCTGGTGTCGGTCAGTTTCACCGTCTGACCCGTTTCGGCGCCACCGTGCCATGGCGGCCCGCTGTAAACGGATATCCCGTCCTGGTCGTCGAGCAGCCCGTAGTGCGTTTCCTTCTTGCGATCACTGAATCGGACAAAGCGCCGGCTCATACTAACCCCTTTGCAGTGAGAACGTGGTTGGATTTTCTGTAACCGATTGAAATAAACAGCGGATAAACGGGACGGTCAACGATAATCAGACCTCTTTGAGCTTCCAACGACCGCGCCGGAACAGATAGATGAGCACCGCTGCTTTTATCGTCGTGGTGAAGGTGAGGGTCCACCACACGCCGTTGATTCCCCAGTCGAGGGTGAAGCATAGCCAGTAGGCCAGCGGCACGCGAATAATCGCTCCGATACTCATGACGATCATCGGCGGAACGGTGTCACCGGCGCCGCTGAAGGCCCCTTCCAAGACAATCTCAATCGCCATCGTGATCTGGGACAGACCGAGAATCATCAGGTAGTCAACAGCGATCTTCCGGACTTCGGGATCGTCGGAGAATACCGAGGCAATTGCACGGGGTATGGTCAGGAAGAGGACCGATATGACGAGTGTCACCACCACCGCGAGGCCGGTGGAGGCCCAGGCGCAGCGGGCGGCGCGGTCGGGCTTTTTCGCCCCCAGGTTCTGGCCGACCATGGTTGAGGCCGCCACGGCAAAGCCGGTGCAGGTAAGATAGGCAAACGATTCCATCCGGTTGCCGACCCCCATTGCCGCCGCGGCGTCCTGACCGTACTGGTGAACGATTTTGATAAGGATCCAGTAGACGGCAGTGAAAATAAACCACTGGCCCCCGCCCGGCAGGCCAATCTTGACGATTTTCATGCTTTCCCTGAGATTCGGACGGTACCGCAGGAGCGCGCCGACGTCAAAACCGGCCCGTCCCTTCAGCAGGAGAAGGAGTGCCCAAACGGTTGCGATCGAAACCGACAGGCCGGTTGCGAGACTGGCGCCGGCTACGCCAAGTCGGGGAAACGGCCCCCAGCCGAACATGAGAAGCGGGTCGAGGCCCATGTTGAGGAGGATCACGACGATGTCGATGATGGCCGGGGTGCGGGTATTGCCGGCCGCCCGGAAAACGGAGAAGATCGGGTCGACCAGAAAGAACATTGTCGCAAAGGCAAACGAGACCCTCATGTAGGCGAGTGCCGACGGATACGTGCCGGCGGAGGTGTCCATGAAGCGAAGGAAGCCGGGAGCGAGGAGAACGCCGGCCACGGAGACGCTCAGGCCGACCAGGAGCGCCAGGGCCAGTCCCTGCCGCGTGCAGAAGGCCGCCCGGTCGGGATTCCGGGCACCGATGTGCCGGGACACGAGAGCGGTGAGGCCGATGGAAATGACCGATGTGACGGCAAAGATGGTCCAGAGGACGACCATCGAGGTCGTCACGGCATCCTGCGCGGTCGGCCCGAGTCTCCCCACCCAGAAGTAGTCGGTCGTCGTGAGGGCAAACTGCATGAGCATGCCAAGGACGACCGGGGCGGCCAGCGAGAAGACCGTTCGAATGATCGGACCGTCGGTGATGCTATCGCGGTTCGGCATTGAGGCGTCGTTTCAGCT
>CAYPYM010000016.1:1907-14598 GCA_964414435.1 uncultured Ignavibacteriales bacterium
CGTTAGTGGTCCTCAATAGTACCGGCAGAACGGTGTTACGACAAGTAATATCGGCGTGGAGAGCTGTTTGAATGTATCACTTTTGTCCGGATCGCACTTGATAATCCGACGGCTAAGCCGTTTATTAGACGGAACATGAAGCCCGGCAGACAGACGATGGAGTCGACAGGGAGGCACTTGTGACGCGCGACAGACTGGTTCTCACTTTCAGCGTTGTACTTTTGTTCACGCTCCTGGCGGGGGTTTCGGCGCAGGCCGCGCCGCGGGACTCATCGCCGCTCAAGCCGAAGACAGACTTTGAGATCGGCCCCAAACGCGTGTATATCGCGCCCTTTCTGACCGGCGGCCTGCTGGTCGGCGACACGGTGCCGGACCTGATTCCCGACCGGGGGCGGCGCGCCCTCTACGGCCTCGGCCTTCGTGGCGAATACGTCTTTCTTCCGTACCTGCGCCTCGGGGTTGTCGGCGAGGCTCTGTGGGGGAAATTGGCTGAAGGCGACCTCGGAAACGGCCGGGCGCTGCTCGGCGGCGCCAGCGCCATGCTCCTGATGTATCCGTCCCGCACCTGGTCCTTCTTCGCCCGCTGTGAGTTCGGCGAGATCAAAGTCACGGCCACGAGTTCGGAGTACAGCGACGGGAACCTGGGGAGCTATCCCTATCTCCACTTTGGTCTCGGCCACCAGCTGTTTTCGGCGCCGAGCGTAGCCACCCGGGTGGAATTGTATTACGCGACCGCCCTGTCGAAAAACAAGACGCTCACCAATGACGAGCTATTTAGCGGTGAAATCCCACGAAATGCCCAGATGATCGGGCTGGAATTCAGCATGGCATTCGGCCTGCTGTAACGTCCGGCCGGCGGGCGCCGGCCGTCTCACCTACAATCCCAAACGATCGATGAAGAACTTCGGATCGAGCTTCTCCCCCGTGCCCCGTTCCAGCAGATCGCGCCACGGGTAGCGCGAGCCGAATCGGTAGTAGTTCTGCACGAGGAACGACCGCACCGAGCGGTTGTCGACCAGGTTTCCGTACAGCCCGGTCAGTGCCTTGATCGTCTGCGACGATATAATATCGGCGTAGAGATAGTTCTGCAGATACACCGGGTGAGTCGTATACTGAATGATGGTCGCCCACGGCCTGATCTCCTCGTGGCGCGGCAGCATCATGTAACGTTCAAACAGATCCCAGTAGAGCTTGTTGAGATCGCTCGACGGATTGGCGTACGCCTCGTACTCGAACATGAGGCGGGTAAGGGTCAGGCGCAGGTAGATGACGTCCTGCTCCTGCCGCGCGCGCAGCCACTCCTTGGCGGTCGGGGCCGGGACGTGGGCATATTCCTCGAGCCACTGCGCGTTGTCGCACAGGGCGGCGATGATCTGAGCCTGGCCCTCGCTCCACGCCGGCGCGATGTCATCGACAAACAACTGGCGGTCCTGAGTGATGTTTGCGAAGTACAGGGCATGGCCGATCTCGTGCATCAGCACCTGCATGCTGCGGAAACCGTCGGTAAGATTCGCCAGCACCCGCACATCATGCGGCGGTTTGATCGGGAATGCGTACGCCATCTCGGTCTTCCCCGGCCGTGACTCAACGTCGAAGTACACCGGCATCTTCTCGAGATCGAAGCCGAGCCCGGCGAGACTGGAGCGGGCGATATCCATCTGGGAATCGGCCGGGAAGCTGCGGTCGATCCGGTCGTTGATGTCGATGTAGCTGTAGGCCAGATCCCAGATCTCGAGCTTGTCATAGTTGAGCTTCTGCTGGGCGTGGTTGAGAATGTCTCGGTACGGCTGGACACTCAGCGAGTCGAGCCGGTTGAGCAGGAGCAGATAGCGAGAAACGTCGAAGCCCTCCATCGAAAACGTCATCGCGAAGAAGTTCTGGTACCCCTGTTTGACCGCTTGATCATTGCGGAGACGGAACAGCTCAGTCAGCCGGGGGTCGAGCTCGTCCCCGAGTCCGTTGTTAGACCGGTACGCTTCCTCGCGGCGGTCCCGATCGCGGTCGTTGCGGGCGATGGCATAGACGGCATTGCTGCTGGTGATGGTCCCATCGAATTCGGGCCGATACGCAATCTGAATCTGCAGCAGCGAATCGCGCAGATGGGCGATCTCCCGATTGTCCTCGACCCGGCCGAGGCGTACGGCCGCCTCGATTAGCTGCATGCGGCGACGGTCGAGATCGTCCGTGACGAACACTTTCCCCTGTTCGAGCGTGCGAAGGATACCGGGGCGCGAGATGACATATTCGTAGAGACCGCCGTAAAACGCGAGCGAATCGGCTCTACCGGTTGTGTACAGGTCCCAGTTTTCCAGGGAGGTCCGATAATTGAGCCAGGCGAATTTCTGTTCGAGCGAATCGAGCGTCGTGTAAACGTCGTCGCGGGACACGTGTTCGGCGACCGGCTGCGCAGCAGCCGTCGCGGTCAAAGCAACCAGCAGGGTAAATACAAATTTCAGCATATCCGTCACAGAAGCGAGTTAGTTCTCTTCACTGTAAGTATCGGCAAAATACGACAGGGCCATAGCGTAGCCGTAGATGCCGAACCCGACCAGATGGCCGTGCGCGACCGGCGCAATCACTGACTGATGTCGGAATTCTTCGCGGGCGTAGATATTGCTCAAGTGAACCTCGATCGTTTTGATCCCGACCGCCACGATCGCATCGCGCAGGGCGTAACTGTAGTGGGTCAAGGCGCCGGCATTGATAATCAGGCCATCGGCTTTCGGCCCGTCGGCCTGGATATAGTCGATAATCTCGCCCTCCGAATTGGACTGGAACAGGGCCAGCTCCACCCCCAGCTCGGCGGCGAGGTCGGTGAGGCTCGTGTTCAGCTCGTCCAGGGTCATCTTGCCGTAGATGTGCGGCTCGCGCGTTCCGAGCAGGTTCAGGTTGGGGCCGTTAACCACAAGCACTCTGGCCATTTATCATCCTCCTGTCGTCGTCCGGTGGTGATCGAGCATGGCCGCGACCGCTCCCCGCAGCGTTCGCGCCGGCACGGTGTCGGTAATAAAGGGCTGTCCCGGCGAATCGAGCAAGACAAATCTCAGGCTTTGCGAACTCCGCTTTTTGTCCAGTTGCATGGCGTCGATGACATTGGCCGGCGTCAGATCCAGGGGTGGGACCAGCGGCGCCAGCGCGTCCAGAGTATCGCGGTACGGCCGCAAACGCGCTTCCCGCGCCGGTCTCAGCCGGACGCTGAGTTCTGCCGCGCCGGTCAGCCCGGCCAGCACCGCCTCGCCGTGCAGCACCTTCCCGTAGCCGAGCGCCTTTTCGATCGCATGACCGAACGTGTGACCCAGGTTGAGGACCATTCGAAGGCCGCCTTCGCGCTCATCCCGCGCGACGATCCCGGCCTTGAAAGCGGCCGAAAGTCGCACCAGCTGTGAGAGAAACCGCTCGTTGAAAAGATTGTCGGCGGCGATGTAGCGCCTCAGAGCGGTCATGACCGGATCGCCGACCAGGCCGGCGTACTTGGCCACCTCACCCAGCCCGGCAGCCATCTCCCGAATCGGCAGGGTGTGAAGGAACTCCGTGTCGCAGAGCACGAACGACGGCTGCCAGATGGCTCCAATCAGATTCTTGCCGGCCGCGTGGTTGATCCCGGTCTTCCCGCCGATCGCAGCGTCGACCATGCCGAGCAGCGTGGTCGAGAGCACGCCCCAGCGAACGCCCCGGAGAATCGTGGCCGCAACGTAACCGGCGAGATCGGAGGTCACCCCCCCACCGCCGGCGAGAATGAAGTCGCGGCGGCCGATCCGCTGATCGAGCAGGAAGCTGTAGATGTCGTTGACAACGCCGGCCTGCTTGGCCTTCTCCCCCGACGGCACGACGAGTTCGATCGGTCGGAGACCGTTTCGACGGAGCAGATTGATTACGCGGCGACCGTGCAGGGCGTAAAAGCGGGCGTCGAGCAGGACAAACAGGCGTTCGCCCGGTTTGAGATGGCGGTTCAGTTCCTGCGGAAGTGATTTCGGCCACACGCCGGCCCCGGTGACTACCGGATAAGCGCGGCCGGGCAGGTCGACTTTAATGCGTGCCATAATGTCTATCCAGTCTGGCCGTTATCTCGGTGACCACCTCGAGCGGGTCCCGCCGGCTGGTGGAGATCGTGATATGGGCCTGACGGTAGTTCTTTTTTCGTTTCTCCAGCATGCTGCGAATGATCCGCTCCACAGCCTGAACGTCAGTCTCACCCCGCTTTGGCCGGCCCTTGAGCAGCGGCCGGCTTCGGTCGTCGCCCAGTCTTTTCAAGATCACCGGTATGGCAGTCTGCAGGTAGACGATGCAGCCGCAGGCCAGGATCAGGTCGCGGTTCTCGCGATTCTCGAAGGCTCCCCCGCCGAGCGCGATCACCCGGCTGCGCGTGGCGTTGCCGGCCAGTTGCCGGATGATATCGGACTCCATCGCCCGGAACGACAGTTCGCCCTCGGCCGCGAATATCTCCGCGATCGGTTTGCCGGCGTACCGTTCGATCATCTCGTCGGTGTCGTAGAATTCGGCGCGCATGCGTTTGGCGAGGATCGGACCGACGGTGGATTTACCGCAGCCGGAAAAGCCGATCAGGAAGACTGTGCGCGGAGACGTTTTCATCATATCCAGTATCGTTAGAAAGACGGAAGCGGTCAACGACCGAATATTCTCTGGTAAACCGGTTCAACCTCGACCTCGCGGCCGGTCCAGAGTCCGTACGATCGAACCGCCTGAGCAACGAGCATAATTGAACCGTCGAGCGCAGTCACGCCCGCGGCCCGTGCCGCGTTCACAACGCGATTGTCTTCGTTGTAATTGAGGTCGTAGTACAGGGCGGTGTCGGACCAGTTGAATCCGGTCGGCAGTGGTGATGAAGCGGGATGGTTCCAGCCGCCAAGGGGAGTGCCGTTGACAGCGATCGCGAACGGTGCCTGTTTGTACGAGCCGTACTCGGCCGACAGCACAGTCGAAACTGCGATCTCCGGTATGGCTGCCTGCAATTCATGGTGACAGCGCTCCAGCGTGTCGAGCGATCGTCCGACAAGGACGATTTCGCTCATGTCAAAGTCGTTGGCGAGTGAAAACGCCGCCGCCCGCGCTCCTCCCCCGCAACCGAATATCACGGCCCGCCCAGCACGCAGAGCCTCCGTATGGGAGGTCAGGGCGTAGGCGAAACCGTACCCATCGGTGTTGAATCCCCGGAGGGACTCGCCCACCGCGATCGAATTGACCGCATTGAGCGCTTCGGCGGCCGGGTCAAGCTCGTCGAGCCTGTCGATCACACGCTGCTTATATGGAATCGTTACGGACAGACCGGTGACGTCCGAATCGAGGAGTCGTCCGAACTCGGCATCAAACGACCCGGGATTGATATTTAACAGATCGAATCGGCCGTCGGTGCCGTCCTCTTCGAAAATGGCTGCAAAGACCGAAGGCGAGCGAGAGTAACCGATCTCACTTCCGATCAAACCGAAATGATATGAAGTCTTCATGCAACGATCTGGTTCAGGAGATCAAAGAACTCGGGACAGGATACGGCCACGCAGGAGTCATTATCGAGGGTCGACGGCCCGGTTACAAAAAGCGAAGCGATCGTAAACGCCATGGCGATGCGGTGGTCGCCGAATGACTGGAAGTCCGAGCCGCTGAATTCGGCGCCGCCGTCGACCGCCAGGCCATCCTCCAGCAAGCCGCACTTGACGCCCATCAATTTCAGGTTTTTTTCGGTCGCGGCGAGCCGATCCGATTCCTTGACACGCAGCTCGGCGGCATCGCGGATCACGGTGGTGCCCTCGGCGAAGGCCGCCATCACCGCGACGATCGGAATCTCGTCGATCAATTCGACCGTGGTGTCTCCCGAGATACGCCGGGACTTGCGCTTCTCGCCGGTCACGGTCACGGTTCCTCGCAGCTCGCCGCTGACAGTCCTCCGCTCGTTGATATCGACCTTCGCACCGTAGACCCGCAGATGGTCGAGGAATCCCGTGCGGGTCGGGTTGAGACCGAGATTGTTGACGGTGATCGAGTGGCCGGAAATCGCGGCGGCGGCGAAGAAAAAGGCGGCGGTCGAAAAATCGCCCGGGATATCGACCTCTCCCCCGTTGATCATCGCCCGGGACTGAATCGTGATCTCTTTCTTGAACGGTTCGGGCATCTGCATTTTGCGCTTGCGGGGATCGTCGGGATCGGTAACGAGGACCGGTTTGACCTCGCGTGTCTCGATACCTTCACCCAGATGAGCGATCATCAGTTCGGTATGGTCGCGGGTGATGACGTCCTCGCGAATGGTCACGGTACAGTGCGAGGCCAGTCCGGCCAGCAGCACCGACGATTTCACCTGCGCCGAGGCCACCGGAAGGCGGTACTCGAACGGCAGCAGCTTGTGCCCCCGGATTCGCACCGGGAGGCGGTTGTCCTCGGTAAAGAGTTCCGCGCCCATGGCGGTGAGGGGATCGATGATCCGTTTCATCGGGCGCTGCTGCAAAGACTCGTCCCCGCTGAGAGTGACCTCGATATTTGATCCGGCAACGATCCCGGAGAGTAAACGCGCGGTCGTGCCTGAATTGCCGCAGTCCACAACCAGTTCGGGCGCAACAACAAGCTGTTCGGGTGGGGTCAGAACGATGGCATCGTCGGAGCGGGTAACCGTGACACCCAACGCCTGAACGGCGGCCAGCGAGGACTGACAATCCTGCCCGGCCGGGAAATTGCGCACCGTGATCTCTCCCTTGCTCAGCAGCGAGAGCAGAGCGGCGCGATGTGCGATTGATTTGTCGCCCGGAACGGAAACAGAGCAGTCCTTGAGCCGCCTCGGCTTGAGCTCTCTCATTCCATTGTCCTGCCAAGGACAGGAGCCATGGCCCGCAGTTCCACCATCATTTCATCGAACATATCCGGCGTGAGCGCCTGGGGGCCGTCGGAGAGGGCGTTGGCCGGGTCGTTGTGGACCTCGATCAGGAGGCCATCCGCACCGACCGCCATCGAGGCTCGCGAAAGCGGCAGGACCTTGTCTTTACGCCCGGTGCCGTGCGACGGATCGGAGATAATCGGCAGGTGGCTCGCTTTCTTGACAAACGGAATCGCCGAGAGGTCGAGCGTATTGCGGGTGTGATCGGCAAATGTACGGACACCGCGCTCGCACAGGATAACGTCGCGATTGCCCTCGGCCATGATATACTCGGCCGACATCAGCAGTTCCTCGACCGTCGCCGAGAGTCCGCGCTTGAGCAGAACCGGCGTCGACAGGCGGCCGGCTTTGCGGAGGAGCGAGTAGTTTTGCATGTTGCGCGCGCCGATCTGGACGATATCGGCATAGTCGGCGACCATCTCGATCGTGTCCGTATCGATTGCCTCGGTGACGATCTTGAGGCCGTACTTCTCGCGCGCCTCGGCGAGGATCTTCAGTCCCTCCTCCTTGAGGCCCTGGAAGCTGTAGGGCGAAGTACGCGGCTTGTAGGCGCCGCCGCGAAGGATCTTCGCGCCGGCTTTGCACACCGCATCCGCCACCACCAAGGTCTGCTCCCGACTCTCGACCGAACAGGGGCCGGCCATGACAATGAACTCCTTGCCACCCACTTTCACGCCGCCGACATCGACCACCGAGTTGTCAGGGTAGAACTCCCGGCTGACCAGTTTGTACGGTTTGGTGACGTGGATGATTTCCCGGACGCCGGGCTGGGTGAGGATCCGGTCGGCGTCGACCTGCGATTTATTCCCGGTCACGCCGATCGCGGTGCGCTGAGCACCCGGCATCGGGTGCGCGGTGAGACCCATCTGTTCTATCAGCCTGCAGACATTATCGACGGCCTCTTTGGGGGCCGCGGTTTCCATTACGACAAGCATCGATAACTCCTGGCGGCCGCGTCGAATATTTCCTTGAGCGACTCGCCGTTTCTCAAAAGTTCTATCACCGAAGAAAGATTATCGCGATAGAGCGACAAAGATTCAACAATCTTTTCCCGGTTTTGATCGATAATTTCGGTCCACACCGACCACGGCGACCCGGCCAGGCGAAGCATTGAATGCAGCCCCGGGCCGGATAACGGGATCATATCCGGGTTGATCTGCGCGCCCAGCACCGACGACAACAGCTGCGGCAGATGCGATATTTCCGCCACCAGTTCGTCGTGGAGGCGACTTTCAATGAATACGGGGTCGGCACCGGTCTTCGCAACCAGCCAGTCGCGCTTGAGGCGGATAGCGGGTTCCACCGCCTGGGAATCGTCGAAAAACCAACAGCGTCCCTTGAACAGACCTGTTTCGGCATTCGCGAATCCCGCTTTCTCTTTCCCGGCCATGGGATGCGACGGAATGAATGCCGTGCCTTCGGGAAATTGCAGCGAGCGGGCCAGATCGGCGATCGGCTGCTTCACCGAACCGGTGTCCAGGACGAGGCGGTCGGAGAAGGACTTCATCCGGGCCAGCCTCCTCAGTATCGTCTCGTTCGCGGTCTGAGTGGCTGACAGCACAACGATGTCGGCGTCCTCGACCGCCCTTTTCAGATTCGCCTCGGTCTTCACCTTCAAGTGCCGAGTCCGACGAACTTTGTCCAGCACACGCGGACGGTCGTGGGCAACGAGCGTGAGCGACTTTCCGCCTCGTCTCTGGAGGTCGAGCAGAATGCTCCCGCCGATCAGGCCGCACCCGCAGACCGTCACCTTGCGTACGACCACACGTTTCCCGGCCACGCTACATCTCCTCCGGCGCCCGCATGCCGAGCAGGCGCAGTCCCTCGTTGATTACGAGCTGGACCGCCTTGACGAGGGCGATACGGGCTTTGGTCAATTCAATATTGTCGGAGATAATCTTATCGATCCGGCCGTCCTCGGTCTTGCGCTGGTAGAATTTATTGAAGGCGCTGCCGAGTCGAAGCAGATGCGTGGCGATATAGAACGGGTCATAGTTGCGGGCGGCGTCGGCGATCGCCTCGGGGAAATCGGCCAGCAGTTCGATCACGCGCTGCTCTTCTTCGTTATCGAGAAGGGCGGCATCAAACTCATCACCCGGCTCGCCGTCGTAGTTGCGCAGCAGCGAGCAGAGGCGGGCGTGGGTGTACTGGAGATACGGCCCGGTCTCGCCCTCGAAATTGAGCACTTCGTCCCAGTCGAAATTGACATCTTTCTGGCGGCGGACCGACATCTGCGAGAACATCACCGCGCCGATTCCGATCATCTGCGCCGTGTCGTGGATCGATGCGAGGTCGGGGTTCTTTTCGATAATCTTCTGTTTCGCCAGCTCAATCGCGCGGTCAATGACATCCTCGAGAAAGATTATATGCCCCGCCCGGGTGGACATTGCCCTGTCGCCGAACTTGACCCAGCCGAAATCGATATGTTTCAGCCGCGCGGCGAAGCGCTCGTTTTCAGGCACATGCTCGGCCTCTTCGAGCATGGCGAGCGCCTTGAACACCTGCTTGAAATGGTCGGCCTGCTGGGTGGCGACCACATAAAGGCATTCGTGGAAGCGGTACTCGCCCCAGCGCCAGATCGCGCCGGCGAGATCGCGGGTGGCATAGAGGGTGGCGCCGTCGGCCTTCTTGAGAAGCAGCGGCGGAAGTTGCTCGTCGTTAAGATCGATCACGAGTGCGCCCTTGGAGATCGAGGTCAGGCCGTCCTTTTCGAGGCGCTCGATCATTGGCTCCATCTTGTCGTTGAGGAACGACTCACCGGTGATCAGATCGAACTCGATCCCCAGCTTGTTGTAGACCCGGAGGAAATCCTTGATCGACAGATCCTTGAAACGATCCCAGAGCGCGATCGCTTCCGGCACGCCGTCCTCGAGATCCTTGAACGCCTTGCGGGCATCGTCATTGAGCGAATCGTCGCCCTCGGCTTCCTGATGGAACCGGACATACAGCTTGACCAGCTTCTCGACCGCGTTCTCTTCAAGCGAGAGGTCCTGGCCCCACTTGCGGAACGCAACGATCATCTTGCCGAACTGGGTACCCCAGTCGCCGAGATAATTGATCCCCACGACGGCATAGCCCAGTTTCTGATAGATCAGCCGAAGGCTGTTGCCTAAGATGGTCGTGCGGAGGTGCCCGATTCCGAACGGTTTGGCGATATTGACCGAGGAATACTCGACCAGCTCGGTCAGGCCGCTGCCGACCGTGTCGTCGCCGAATCCGTTACCTTGGTCAAGGACGGCGCCGAGGTGCTTCCTGGCCAGCGTCGAGGTATCTATCTTCGCATTGAGGAATCCGCCGGCCGCCTCGATCGCGACCGGGCCGTCGGTTGTCACCGCCGCGGCCACTTTTGCCGCGATATCCTGAGGCTTCTCCCCCAGCAGGCGGACATATTTGAACACCGGCAGGGCGAACCGGCCCATGCGCGGGTCCTTCGGCCTTTCGAGATTGTGATTGATGAAGTCGGCGCTGAAAATCTGATCGTCGCCGATCTCCTTGTGCTTATCTGGATAGACGCTGCGGAAGGCGGTCGCGACTGCGGCCGCAAATTGATCTTTGTATGTATCGCTCGCCATTGAATCCTATTCCGGTTAGAGCTGAGCGTCATCCCGGCGTCGCCACCGGGACGGGTCGGGCGCCCGGCGTCCTACAGGGCGCGGCCGACCGCCGAGGCGATGATGCCGATTTCTTTTACGAGCTGCTGATACTGCTCGAAATACAAGGTCTGGGCGCCGTCGGAAACGGCCTTGTCGGGGTCGTAGTGGACCTCGATAATGAGGCCATCGGCTCCGGCAGCCACCGCCGCGCGCGCCATCGGGGCAACCTTGTCGCGCAGGCCCGTTCCGTGCGACGGATCCACCACTACGGGCAGGTGCGTTAGTTTCTTGAGCACGGGGATCGCCGAAATGTCCAGCGTGTTGCGGGTGTAGCTTTCGAACGTCCGGATTCCTCGCTCGCACAGGATCACGTTGTGGTTGCCGCCGGCCATGATGTACTCCGCGGCCATCAGCAATTCTTTTAAGGTAGCCGACATGCCCCGCTTTAGCAAGATCGGTTTATCGACCTTCCCCAGTTCTTTGAGGAGGGCGAAATTCTGCATATTGCGGGCGCCGACCTGGATGACATCGACATACTTGAGAGCCGGGATGATATCCATGCGGTCCATCACCTCGGATACGATCGCGAGGCCGTTTTCGTCGGCCGCCTCGCGCATGTATTTGAGACCCTCCTCGCCGAGCCCCTGGAAACTGTACGGCGAGCTGCGCGGTTTGTAGGCGCCGCCCCGAAGCAGACAGGTGCCGGTCGACTTGACGAACGCCGCGATCTTCTTAATCTGCTCCCGCGACTCCACCGAGCACGGCCCGGCGATCATCACCACCTTGTTGCTGCCGATTGCCACCCCGCCGACCTCGATAACCGTGTCCTCCTTGCGGAACGTCCGTCCGACCAGCTTGTACGGCTCGGTGATGCGGATCACTTCCTTGACGCCGTCGAGAATCTCGTAATTGCGGACATCGATCGTATGCGTGTCGCCGACTACGCCGAGGACGGTCTGGGCGGCCCCGGTGGAACGGTGGATATCAAAACCCTGATCGAGCAGTTTTGCGATAACCGCCTGGATCTGGACGTCGGTGGCGTGTTCTTGCATTATGACAATCATGACCGGGGGCTACTCCTTCGCCTTATCGTAGGCCTCGGTGCGTTCGAGGCTGCGGGATTCATCGATGATACGTTCGAACAGGCGGGTAACCGCCTCCGATGACAACGGACCGCGGTTGTTCTCCGCGACCGCCTTGAATATTTGTTTTTCGCGCTCAGGATCGAACAGCTTCAGGCCCTCAGCGATCTTGAACTCGGCAAGATCGAGCACGAGCTGCGCCCGCTCGTTGAGCAGTTGCAGCAGCTTCCGATCGATTTCATCGATCTGATTGCGGAGGTGTTCGATTTCTTTACGCATCACTTGATTGCTCTGGCAATGCCGGACAGAAAGTTGCCCACGTCAGCTGCCGCCTTCCGTCCGCCGGATGACTCCCGGACAATCTCGACCAGGGCCGATCCGATCACGACACCGTCGGCGTGGCGGCACATCCGCACGGCGGTTTCCGGGGATGACACCCCGAATCCGGCGACGAACGGTTTAATCAGGACTTTCTTAAGATACTTTAAGTAGGTATCGGTGTCAGCCGTAAAAACCTTGCCCGCACCGGTGACTCCGGTGACGGTCACGGCATAGACCAGGTCGGTCGAGGCCTTGTCGATCATTGTGATCCGCTCCGGCGAGGAGGTCGGGGCGATCAGGAACAGCGCCGAGAGATCATTGGCCGCAATCGAGTCGCGATATTCCCCCGCCTCGTCAACCGCCAGATCGGGGATTATCAGGCCGTCGACACCCGCCCGGGCGCAGGCCCGCAGGAAACGCTCGGGACCGAACGCATGGATCGGGTTGTAGTAGCCCATCAGAATTAACGGGACGTCAACCGAACGACGCAGCTCTCCCACCCCGGCCAGGATTTTCTTCAGGCTGATCCCCTGCTGCAGCGCCTCGTGGGAGGAGTACTGAATTGACGGGCCATCGGCCAGAGGATCCGAAAACGGCATGCCCAGTTCGACCATGTCGGCCCCATTGTCAACCGCTGCCTTCACCAGGTCGAGCGATTGGTGCAGGGTCGGATAGCCCGCCGTGAAAAACGGCACGAGCAGTTTTCCGCGATCGGGGTTGCGGACAAGGCGTCGAATCCGGTTCATCGCTTCTTCTCCGCTTCGGTCACGATCGCCATGTCCTTGTCGCCCCGTCCGGAGAGGCACACGACGATGTTC
>CAYPYM010000017.1:0-14568 GCA_964414435.1 uncultured Ignavibacteriales bacterium
TTCACCACGTTCATGCTGACCTCGCGGCAGCAGCTCACGGACAACTGGCAGTTTCTCGTGATCGGCGTCGTCATCGTCGCCCTCGCCATTTTCGCCGTCGTCTACTACGCCGACAGCCGCCGAAACTGGCAGGCCGAGGGCAGCCAGCTGTACGCGAAGGGGATGATGGAATACCGCAGCGGCGACCGCCAGGTTGCGATCACCACCTTCGAGCAGATCCTCGACGAATACGGCAGCCACACCGTGGCCGGTGACGCCACCTACATGCTCGGCAGCGCCAACTTCGACCTGCGCAACTACCCCGAGGCCATCCGCTACTTCGACATGTACCTCGACAAGTACAAGGGCGACAGCCTCAACCGGGCCGCGTCGCAGGCCGGGGTCGCCGCCTGCCTCGAGAACCAGGGGACCTTCGCCGACGCCGCCGAGAAGTACCTCGCCGCCGTCCAGGAATTCCCCGATGGCCCGATGGTGCCGTACTACCACGAGGGGGCGATGCGCAACTACCTGCAGCTCGGTGAATTCGACAAGGCCCGCGAACAGCTCGACGAGGTGGAAAAGGCCGCGCCCGACACCGACCTGTACAAACAGGCCGCCCGGCTCTTCGCCCAAAAAGCGTACGCGCCGCAGTCTAACTCATAATCGTTCCGCAACGAGACGGGGGCTGCCCTGATGCCGGTGAAAGTCGCAATCCTGTGGCACATGCACCAGCCGAACTACCAGGAGCCCCAGTCCAACCGGATGGTCCTCCCGTGGGTGCGCCTGCATGCCGTCAAGGACTATCTCGATATGCCGCTCCTCGCGGCGCAGTATGACCGCCTCAAGGTCACCTTCAACCTCGTCCCGGCCCTCCTCGACCAGCTCCAGCTTTATGTCGACGGCGGCAGCGACCGCCATCTGGACCTCTCCCGCCGCCCCGCCGATCAGCTCGGCGGCGAAGCGCGTAAGGAGATCCTGACCAGCTTCTTCGCCGGCAACCCGAGCACGATGATCGACCCGTATCCCCGCTACGCCGAGCTGTATCGAAAATTCCGCGACAACGCCGGCGATGCGGTGCTCCCCGATCTTTACACCTCCGAAGAGATGCGCGACCTGCAGGTCTGGTCGAACCTGACCTGGGTCGATCCGATGTTCCGCGATGACCCCGCGGTCGCGCCGTTGCTGGGGAAGGGACGGTATTTCAGTGAGGAAGAGAAACAGCGGCTGCTCGACTGGCAGGTAAGCCTGATCGGACGCATCGTTCCGACCTACGCCCGGCTCTTCGCTGAAGGGAAAATCGATATCTCGTTCACACCGTACTATCACCCGATCCTCCCGCTCCTGTGCGATACCGATTCCGCGCGCGAGGCGATTCCCAGTATCGCCCTCCCGGGGAAGCCGTTCCGGCATCCGGAGGACGCCGAGCGGCAGATCGCGATGTCCCAGGAGCGATACCGGGAACTCTTCGGCAAAGAGATGGTCGGCATGTGGCCGTCGGAAGGATCGGTGTCGGAACAGGTGGCCGCGATCTGCCTCGATCGCGGTATCAAGTGGATCGCCACCGACGAGGAAATCCTCTACGCCTCGCTGCGCAAGTCCGGTCGCGACCGCGCCGGCAACCCGGCCTACACCGCTTACGACCACAACGGCCTGCGGCTCTTCTTCCGCGACCACAACCTGTCCGATCGCATCGGCTTCGTCTATTCGTCGTGGGATCCGGACAAAGCCGCCGCCGACTTCATCGCCCATATCAAGGACATCGGCCGCCTGCACGCCGGTCGCGTCGACGATCTGGTTGTGCCGATTATTCTCGACGGTGAAAACGCGTGGGAGTATTACGCCGATGACGGCACCGAATTCCTCCGGCAGCTCTACGCCGGTCTGGCCGGCGATCCCGAGATCGAAACGGTCAGCATGACCGAGGCGGCCCGGGCGCCGTCGCCCCGGCCGCTGTCGCATCTCTTCGCCGGCTCATGGATCAATCACAACTTCCGTATCTGGATCGGGCATCGCGAGGACAACGCCGCCTGGGATCTGCTGTCCTCGGCCCGCGATACGCTCGAGCAGTTCGTGCAGGACCATCCCGGTTTCGATCTCGACCGGATCGCCGCCGCCTGGCGCCAGATCTACATCGCCGAGGGGTCCGACTGGTGCTGGTGGTACGGCGACGAACATCGCGGCGAACACAACGAAATCTTCGACCGCATATTCCGCCGACACCTCATCGCCGTCTACGAATTGCTCGATATCGGCGTCCCGGCCGCCCTCTATATCCCGATTCATCAGGGGGAAACGAAATCGCTCACGGTGCTGCCGGAGGCGCTGCTGTCTCCGGTTCTCGACGGCCGCGTGACGCATTTCTACGAATGGGCCGGCGCCGGATTCTACGACTGCACCGAGGCGGGAGGATCGATGCATCGCGTGCAGCGACACCTTTGCTGCATCTACTTTGTCTACGATCACGAGCTGTTTTATATTCGCCTTGACTTTGATGATAAAAAGACGGTAGAATCCCTCAAGGAGCCGAATCTCCTGTTCTCTTTCTACACGCCGGCGGTGACCACCGTCGCCGTGCCGATCCGGGCCGGAGGGAAAGAGTTCGACCCGGGCGGGATGTTCCGCTACGCCTTCGACGACGTCATGGAAATCGCGTTTCCGCGCGATCGGCTCCTCACGAACGGATTCGGCCAGCTCGCGTTCGCCGTCGCCCTCCGCGACGGCCGGCAGAAGCTGGAAAGCTGGCCCGACGGCAAACCGATCTCGCTCGAAATCTACCCGCGGGACCGGGAGCTGTTCTGGCCGTAAGCGGTAAGGAAACCCAGGTCTGACCGGAGGTCCGATGACAGACTCGTTTTTCAAAAACGAACCCGAGCGCGAAACGCGTACCGAAATACCCGAACTCGACGACACCGCCGCCGAGAATCGCGACCAGACCCACACCGACAGCGAATTCAAAACCGAGGAAGGGCGGATGGCCGCGATCATGGCCTACATTCCGCTTCTCTGTTTTGTCCCCCTGCTCAACATGAAGGACAACAAAGAAGCCCGCTTCCATGCCCGCCAGGGTGTCATGCTGTTCCTGATCGAACTGGTGGCGGTGCTGTTCCTGGTCGATGGTGTCTCGTCGTTTGTCTTCCGCGCCATTTTGATCCTCGCCGTGGCGATGTCGGTGGCGGGAATTATTCTCGCGCTCCAGGGCCGCAACTACAAGCTGCCGATTATCGGCGATCTCGCCGACAAGACCAAGCTCTGATCTCTGCACTTGCACCTTTGCGTTCCATCGTTCTGAGCACACCACGCCCCGCGCCGGTTTCGTGACAGGGGAGAGCGAATGTTTTCAAACCGGCGCGGCCGAGTCCGGCACTTCAACTCAGCCTTTATCTCTTTCTCGCCGACGGTGAGTAATGCGCGAATCGTCTCACCGGCGACGGGACAAATCGGCCTCGGCAACCTCGGCACGGGGCAGAAAGTGCGAAATCCGGAAAAATGGAACCATCGCCCGGAAAGAGTTTACAACAGGGAGGAATTTTCCTATGTTTGTTCGACCGAAACGTGAGGTCTCGTACCGGCTTCCCTGGTATGGGTGGCTAAGGTGCTAAAAGATAACAAGTTGTCAGTATTGCGGACATCGCGTAAGCGCCATGTTTTATGTTGACAACGGCTTACGGAAATCCTACCTAGGCAGGAGTAATTATGGGAATACGCCCACAAATACTCAACTTTGGTGGGCAAGTTTCCGACAATCAGGATAGGATGTCCTCTATTTGGGCAGGTTCGGCAACTGATTGACAGACTTATGGTTGTCTGCAACCAGAGAATTTTGTGCCGAAACCGTGTTCAAATCCCGTCCAATCGCCGCAGAGGGGTCTGACCGGCGCTCTGGAACGGATGCCGAAAGGCGGGATGTCGGGAAGACATGGGTAGTGGTAAGCATTTGTAAGGCAAGTAATTGCAAGCGTGGTGCCGGGACCGCGAAAATAGACGGAGCTTTTTCCTCCAGACCGCCCGTCCGGCATTTTCGTTGCCTTACTGATCGTCAAAGGACAATGACGTAAGGAGAGGCAAGGGAAATGTACAAACGGACTTTGAATCGAATCCTCTTCGGGTGGATCTTCCTCATCATTCTGGTCGCTCTACTGGGCAAAGTGACCGTGGCCGCCCCGGATGGCGGACGGACTGCCGCCGACTTCCTGAATATCGGTATCGGCGCCCGCGCTGCCGGTCTGGGCGGAGCGTACACGGCGGTGGCCGAGGGCGCCGGCGCAGCGTACTGGAATCCCGCCGGACTGCACTCGATCCGGAACGGGGAGGTGGTGCTGGGGCACTTCGCGTGGTACCAGGATCTCACCATGGAGCACGGCGTGGTCGGTTACACGTTCAACGAACGCACCACGATGGCCGCGACCATCAGCTATCTCAACTACGGCACCATCGACGGCCGCGACGCCGGGGGGACCTCCACCGGCGATATCACCGCCTACGACTGGTACGGCGCCGTATCCCTCGGCTACCAGGCGACGCCGCAGCTCGGCCTCGGCCTGACCGGGAAATTCGTCAATCAGAAACTCGACGATCTCAGCGCATCTTCGTTCGCCGCCGACTTCGGTGTCAAATACGACTTCGATCGCTTCTCGGTGGCCGCTATGGCCGCCAATATCGGCCCTGACATGAAATTCGCCGATGTCTCGCAGCACCTGCCGTCGCTGGCCCGGTTTGGCGTGGCGGCCCGCTTTTTCGACGAACAGCTGCTGACTTCGGTGGAGATCGAAAAGAAATTCTACGGCGCCACCGTGATCCGCAACGGCTTCGAGTTCGCCTATGACAACCAGTACTTCCTCCGCACCGGCTACAATTACTATCCCAGCCAGGAGGAGCGGACATTCGGCAACGGCGTCAGCTTCGGCGCCGGTCTGCGCGTCCAACAGTTCGAACTCGACTACGCCTACACCCTCGGCGGCCACTACACCTCGGATGACCTCCACCGTTTCTCGGTGGTCTATAAATTCGGCCGATAAGTTTCTCCAGTCTCCTGTCTGCCGGCCAAAAAACCCGCGCCAGTCGCGGGTTTTTTTGTTTGCATCCGGTGTCACCCCGCTACGCAACTCGTTGCAGATAATATGCCCTCCGGGACAGGTTCTGTCCGGCTATTTACGTACTGTTCCCGACCTTCCCCTGTCGGATTGTGACTAACACGAAATTAGCGGTTCCTAACCTATTGCCCTGCAATCTGTTTTTGTCCGGCCGCGAGGAATGGGGATACTATTAGTCCACTAATCAGCAGTTGGCAGCGCTTTTGCTGAGTGTAGGCATAAGCGGAGAAAACCCTCTCCCAAAAGACCAAAACTGAAGGAACAATTTCGGCAAATCATGGATAACTCAGCGCAAAACCGCATGCCGGCAGGGAACGAAAACGCGGCTGTCCTCACCCAGCGCGAATTCAGCTACGGCAGCGCCTCCAGTATATCCTTACCTCCCACCGCGGCAGCCCCGTCGGCCTATGTCAGCTTCATTGACCAGCTCCGATTTTTCGCTTGCGAATACCTCCACGGCGTGTTATTTGTGGCCTTGTCACTGGTGTTCGTCCTGGCATTTCCGGCCGTGCTGACCAAGCCTGCAAAGGTGAAGGCGATGTTGGGCAGATTTCTGAAAAGATCACTCGACATACTCGGCGCGATCGTCGGACTGATACTCTCGTCTCCGATTTTCCTCATCCTGCCGATCCTGATCAAACTTGACTCGCCCGGTCCCGTCTTCTACACCCAGGTGCGGGTGGGAGTGAACCGGCGTAAGAAAGACCGCCGCTACCACCAGCGCGGTGACCTCGAAGTCAACCGCCGCGGTCGTGACCGGCGCCGTCAGGATCTGATGGGCCGCCCGTTTAGTGTGATCAAGTTCCGCACTATGGTGGCCGACGCCGAGAGGAAGTGCGGACCGGTCTGGGCGACCAAAAACGACCCGCGCATCACCCGCCTCGGGCGCTTCATGCGCAAGACCCGGCTGGATGAGATCCCGCAGTTCATCAATGTTCTGATGGGCGACATGGCCCTGGTCGGACCGCGTCCGGAACGCCCTAATTTCGTCGCCGACCTGTCCACCAAGGTTCGGAATTACGCCGGCCGCCTCGAGGTCAAGCCCGGCCTGACCGGTCTCGCCCAGGTCGAATCCGGCTACGATTCGGATCTCGCCTCGGTCACCCGCAAGGTCAATCTCGACCTCAAATACATCAACACCTGGTCGGTCTGGTCCGATATCAAGATCCTCATGAAGACCGTGGTGGTGGTGTTCACCGGAAAGGGCGCCTGCTGAGGTCGGCCCGACAAGATTGCTCGAAACGGCTGTGTCCTCTCACAGCCGTTTCTTTTATGCCTTGTTTTGGTTCAAACAAATGCCTATTCTTACCGATAATCAAGTCGTGCAATCATATGACGCAAACAGAAGGAGCCTGACGCTGAAACGGACTTTGGCGATTTGTCTGCTCGTGGCGTGCCTGCCCGCGTTGAGCTACGCCCAGACCAGCGATGAGGGAACCGGTGTTGCGGTGACCTCCAACCCGCCCGGCGCGGAAGTGACCCTCGACGGAGAAGCGACCGTCACCGGCGTTTCGCCGGTCCACTTCATGCAGCCCCTGATCGGCGACTACACCCTCAAAGTGCGGCGCCGCGGCTGGGAAACCTACACGACCCACCTCACCCTCGACCCCACCAAGCAGCTCAACGTGAACGTGAACCTGTCGCCCAGGACCCGTTTCAAAGCGGCGGCGCGCTCGTTCTTCATCCCGGGTTGGGGCCAGAAGTACAGCGGTCAGACCGGTAAGGCGATTGTGATGGTCACGCTCGCGGTCGGCACCGGCACCGCCTATTTCATCGCCGACCACCGTTTTGACAGCAGGTACGATACCTACAACGCCCGCCTCCACGAATACGACTCGCTTGCCGCCAACGGCACCCAGCCGGAACTCGAGGCCGCGTGGGACCGGCTCGTTTCGGCCCAGGACAAGGCCTACGATGCCGAGAATACCCGGCGCGCGACGATCGGCGCCATGATCGGCGCCTGGGCGATAAATATGCTCGACGTTCTGTTTTTCTTCCCCGAAGAACGCGGCACGTTCTCGATCAAGGGGCTGGCGATCGAACCGAACGCCTCGATGGATCAGGTCGGGGTAACTCTTTCCACCAATTTCTGAGCGGGATGACATGAGCATGAAATACCTCGGCACCATACTGCTGTTGACCCTGGTCGCGTTCTCGGGTTGCTCACGCTACATTGATTCCCGCAACCCCGTGCGTTCACTACCGGAAAGCGGGCAGGTGCCCGCCAACCTCACCGCCGGCATGATCGACGGCGGCGTACGGCTGACATGGACCATCGACGACGCCGCGGCCGTGCAGAAGTACCGCATCTACGCCGCGAAAGAAGTAACCGGCACGCCGCTCAATTACGTCGTGCGCGATTCCAGCACGACCACCACCGTCGACATCACCGACCTTCAAATGAACCAGCGGTATTCCTTCGAGGTTGCGGCCGTGCTCACCTCCGGGCTGGAGTGGGAGCCGTCCGAGGCGGTGTCGGCCGAAGTCACCTATCTCTCGATTTCAATCAAGGACGGCGCGGAGTACGCCAACGACCGCAACGTCCTCGTTAATATCAACGCCCCGTTGACCACCTCGCACATCGAACTCTCCGAAGACTCGACCTTCGCCGGCAGCAGTTTCGTGCCGTTCTCCGGGACGGCGAAACAGTTTGAGCTGTCCGAAGGCGACGGGGTCAAGTGGGTCTACGCCAAACTCCAGTTCGAGGACGGCTCGACCACCGCGGGATTCCTGCGCGACTCGATCATTCTTGACACCCGGGCCGCGATCGACAGCGTGTTCTTCGTCGCGCCGGTCTCCGGTCAGTACTTCACTTCGGGCCAGACGATCCAGTTCGGCCTCGACGCCGGCGAGATCGGCGGCAAGGCGTCGATCGGTTTCACCGGCGTGGGGCAGGTCAAGCTCTACGACGACGGTTCGGGAGTCGATCCGGTTGCCGGCGACGGCGTTTACTGGGGAACCTGGACCGTCCCCAACAGTTTCACACTCAACAACGGCCAGGTCACCGGCACGTTTGTCGATGCCGCGGGCAACAGCGCGCCGCAGATCACGGCCCGGGAGCCGCTGAATATCTTCACGGCGCCGCTCCCCGTGACGGTCGCGGCGACTGCGATTTCGACCTACGAGATCGCGCTGACCTGGACCCAGGCGGTCGGCACCAATTTCGCCGCCTACCGCATTTATCGTGACGCCAGTCCGACCGTCTCGCAGGCGTCGGAACTGATCACGACAATCACGACCGGCTCCACCACGAGCTACACCGACACCGATCTCGACGCCGCCACGACCTACTATTATCGCGTGTACGTCTATGACAACGCCGGACTCTCGTCCGGTTCCGAGGTCGTCTCCGCCACCACCGAGGTCAACACCGTGCCCGATCCGGTCGATCTCTACGCCGTGGTCGGCAGCGACACGACCACCGTCCAGCTCTCCTGGACGCAGAGCAACGAAACGGATTTCGAGTCGTACCGGATCTACCGGAGCACCTCGCCGACCGTCGACACCACCGCCACGCTGGTGCTGCTGGATCGGTCGATCGGGACGCTCACGACGACCGCCACGCTGCCGGGGGCGCCGTCCGGGTCGAATACCCGCTACTATTTCCGGGTGTTCGTCTTCGATCGCCACGGGGCGATGGCCGGTTCCAATACGGTCGATGTGCACGCACCGGAGCCGTAAACCGAAGGGGCGGGGAAATGAAAGTAATCGATTCCATCAACCGGACGATCGGTCTCTTTATCGAGACGATGCGGCAGATCGGAGCCGGGCGCATCTGGCTCTGGCTGCTCGGCTACTTCGCCCTGAGCTGGCTCGTGCTCTACGCTCACTACGACTTTACCTCGATGCTTTTCTACGGCGTGATCAACGCCTGGACCGGTCTGTTCGGCAATCGTAGCGCCACCGGCTTCACCCACTACCGCGGCCACTTCCTCCTGCTCCCGTACTTCTTCGAATGGGCCAAGATCGTCCTGAGCGTGCTCTTCGAGGGCCTTGTGCTCGGCGCGGCCGCGATACTGTTCTACGAGCGCTTCGTGCAGGTCGATGAAGACGACCGCTTCACCTTCCGCTCACTCAGCCGGTCGTGGTTTTTCCTCGCCATCGGCTTTGTGATCATCAACGGCGCCCTGCTGGGTTTCAACGAGCTGCTGTCGGCGATGCTTCGGCCGGTGATTCAGTATTCGCCGCGCCGCGTTCTCGCTTTCAACTGGATTATCGTCCCCGGCATGTATGCCGTTATTCTGGGGATGTTCCTCTACGTCCTGCCGGCCGTGGCGATCTATCGCGAGAATGTCCTTGCGGCGATCGGCCGGTCGATCCGGCTGTTTTTCCGCAATCCGGTGACCTCGGTGCTGACCGCGGCGATCGTCATTCTGCCGCCGCTCATCCTGTCGAATCTCATTGCCAATCCGACAACCATCGTCGATAAATTCAGCCCGGAGCTGGTCTACTGGCTGCTTCTGCTGGGACTGATTATCGATGTCGCAGCTAACTTCCTCTGGATGGGGATGTCTGTCCGATTCCTTGTCGACGAAGAGGAATAGTCTTTGACGACATTGCAGATCGCATTTTTCGCCGCGGCGGCGCTCACCGCCGCGGAAGCGTTTTATCTCGTCGCTCGTTCGAGCGAACGGTCTGACCTGCGCGCCTCAGGACTCTTTATCGCCGCCATCGCCCTGCTCGATCTCGCCAACGGCCTCGCCATCGACAGCGCCACCCTCACCGCCTCGATCGGCGTCATGATTCTCGGCGCGTCCGTCCCCCTCCTGGCGCTCTTCTGGCTGCTCTTCACGGCCGACTGGGGCCGTGATGTCCGGAATGACCCGTATCGCCGCAACACCCGTCCCTGGCTGGTGCTCGCGGGGCTGGCCGCGGTTGCCCTGACCGTCATCGGTGTACTCGTCCCGTCGGTGGAAGTCGTCGACACCGGCGATGGTGTGCGACACTACCAGACGATCGGCTTCAGTTTTTCCGCGCTCGTTTTCTGCCTCACCTGCTTCCTTTTCGGCCTCCACAATCTTGAGGTTAGTTTTCGCTCCGCTCTCGGCAGTCAGCGCCAGCGGCTTCGCGGCGGCATGCTCGTCCTGTCGATCATGACCGGCCTCGCCTTTTTTGCCGGCACGCTCGGTTTACTCTTTCACCGGATCGACCTCTGGGTAATGCTGACCATTGCCTTCGTCACGCCGGTCGCCTTTCTCGTGCTGGCCCGACAGCTCATCGACTTTGATCCCACCCGCTACGGTGTCGTCGTGACCCGCCGGGTGGCATCGTCCTCGGCGGTCATCCTGCTCGGCGGTTTGTTCTTCATCGCCATTGGCCTGCTGCGTCACTTCCTTCAGGGCGACACCGTCGAGATCGACCGCATGGACACGACCCTCGCGGCTCTACTCACCCTGACCCTGCTGCTGGCCGTTTTCGCCGCCAACCGGATCGGCCTCCCGCTCCGGAGTTTCGGTGGAGGAAAAAACGTCGAGGTCGACAGCGTCCGGTCCTTTCTGACCGATATGGTCGCCTACCGTACGATCGAGGACCTGCTCGAGCAGGTCCGGCTGTTCCTGCGAAGTACGTTCGGACTTTCCCGGGGCCTCCTGATGGAGCGCCTCGAGGACGACTCGTGGCGTCTCGTTCCGCTCGGCCCGGGCGAGCGACGCGTTCCCGAAGGCGACGTACAATCCCTCGCCGACTGGCTCCATCGTTTCGGCGGGCCGATCGGATACGACGACCTCTGCGCCCATCTCAGCGGCGCCGAAATAGATATCGACTGGCTTACCGGCATCCTCCCGTATTCACCCGGACTGCTCGCCCCGATCGCCGGCCGCCAGGATCTGGCGGGTGTGCTCGTGCTGGACGTGGCCGATCTCGAGGATGATCAACGCGACCGGCTCGCCCGGTTTCTGGAAACCGTCGCCGGGCCGCTTGCGCTCGCGATTCAAAACAGCCATTTTACCGAGCAGCTGATCCAGTCCCGGACGCAGGAGTCGTTCCAGAAGATGTCGTCGTTCGTCCTGCACGACCTCAAGAATTCGGTCGGCATGCTCGACCTGTTGCTCAGCAACGCCCGCACCAATATCGACAATCCGGAATTTCAGCAGGCGATGCTCGGGACGATCAAGGATGCGGTCCGGCGCCAGCGGCGAATCATCGCCCGCCTGTCCGACCCCGGCGCGGCCGAGGCGGGGGAGAGCGAGCCCGTTGATATCCGCCGGCTGCTTGACGAAGTGATGGAGAAGACCCAGGTTCGGCAGATCGAGCACATCGACCTGACCGAGGCGTACGCCGAAACGCCGCCGGTGCCCGCCGACCGGTCGCGCCTGCGCTCGGTGCTGGAGAATCTCGTCACCAATGCGCTCGAGGCGATGCCGGCCGGAGGAAGACTTGCCGTCACGACCGCGACGGCCGAAACTGAAACAGGACCGGCCGTGACCATCGGCGTGACCGACAGCGGCTGCGGAATGAGCCGCGAATTTATCGAAAACGAGCTGTTCCAGCCGTTCAGCTCAACCAAGAAGAAAGGCCTCGGTATCGGTATGTTCCAGTCCCGTGAGACCGTCGCCGGCCTCGGCGGCACGATCTCCGTCGAATCCGAACCGGGCCGCGGGACAACCTTTACCATTACCCTGCCGGTGTAACTATGGACCGCGAACGGATACTCGTCGTCGACGACGAACAGGGTATACGCGACCAGCTTTACTGGGCGCTCAATCACGAGTACGACGTCCACCGGGCAGCCAACCCGGCCGAGACGATCTCGGCGGTCGAAGCCGATCCGCCGGCGGTTGTCATCCTCGATATCAACCTGGGCGGCTCCGACGATTCCCACGAGGGAATCGACCTGATCGGCGACATTCTCGATCGCGAGGCCGACACCAAAATCATCATGGTCACCGGCCACGGGCAGCGCGAGAATGCGCTCCAGTGTATCGAGCGCGGCGCCTACGACTTTTTCCCCAAGCCGGTCGATATCGACGCCCTCAAGGTCGTGATCGGGCGGGCGCTTTATCTGAGGCGTCTCGAAATGGAACACCGCCGCCTTCGGGAAGAAAGCGCCGCGGGAAGCCTCGGCGACATCGTCGGGATCTCCGAACCGATGCGCCGGGTGTTCAGCTTCATTGAAACCGTGGCGCCCAACGACTACACCGTTCTTATCACCGGTGAATCCGGCACCGGCAAAGAATTGGTCGCCCGGGCGATCCACCGCCGCAGCCCCCGCCGCGAGCATGCTTTCGCGGCGATCAACTGTGGCGCCATCCCGGAAAACCTGCTCGAGTCCGAGCTGTTCGGATTCGAGAAGGGAGCGTTCACCGATGCCAACCAGCGGCGAATCGGCCTGCTGGAGCAGGCCAATCACGGCACCATTCTTCTCGATGAAATAGGGGAGATGCCGCTCAAACTGCAGGTCAAGCTGCTACGCTTCCTCGAGGACCGCCAGGTGCAGCGTCTCGGCGGTAATGAGCTCATCGACCTGGATGTCCGTATCATCGCCGCCACCAATCTCGATCTCCACGAACAGGTCGAATCTGGGCGTTTCCGCGAGGACCTGTTTTACCGCCTGTCGGTGCTCCATGTCGATCTGCCGCCCCTGCGGCGAAGGGGAGAGGATATCATCTTTCTGGCCAATCACTTTCTCGATAAGTTCGGTGACGAGAACAACCGCCGCGGTCTGCGCTTTTCGACCCGGGCCCTGCGAGAGCTGGAAAAAGCCGAGTGGCCGGGGAATGTCCGGGAGCTGGAGAACCGCGTCAAACGGGCGGTTATCATGGCCACCGGGACGACGATAGAGGCCGATGATCTGGCGTTCTCCGGGCTGACCGTCCTGCCCGACTCCGAACCGGTTACCCTGCAACAGGTCCGCGAGCAGGCCGAGATCGGCCATCTCCGCCGCGCCCTGACCGCCCATACATTGATCATCTCCCGGGTCAGCCGGGAACTGGAGGTCAGCCGGACCACTCTGTACGAGCTGATCGAGAAATACAACCTCCGCCGCGCCGACCCTGATTAAATTTCGCGCATTCTTTCCAAATACAGCCTTCAATAAATCGCCTTTCCGCCGATAATACCAATGACTGTCTACATGATTGGTGTTACCGCAGATGAAAAACATACTGTTAGTTGACGACGACAAAGACCTTTCGCAATCGCTGGCCAACCTCTTTGACAGCGATAAGTTCCGGTTCCAGTTTCTGGACGACGGCGCGGAGGTCGGGCGATTTGTGAGTCATCACGAGGACATCGACTGCGTTATGCTCGATGTCAACCTGCCGACCATGTCCGGTCTCGAGGTTCTTCGCCAGATCAAGGAGATCCGCGACGAACTCCCGGTCATTGTCATTTCCGGATTCGTCTCCACCGAAAACGCCATCGAGGCGATGCGTGAAGGCGCCTTTGAATATCTGACCAAGCCGTTCCAGATCGACAAGCTCATCGATACCGTGACCAAGGCCTGCGGTTACGTCGGCGGCGCCCGCCGCACCGCCGTGATCGAGCCGGAACACCGGCACCAGGCCGATGTCAACGAGATTGTCGGCAAGTCCCCCGAGATCGTCGAAATCGCCAAGCTCATCGGCCAGGTCGCCAAGACCGACGCCGCCGTGCTCATCTTCGGCGAATCCGGCACCGGCAAGGAACTGGTCGCCCGCGCCATCCACCGCAACTCCAACCGCCGCTCCAACGCCTTCCTCTCGGTCAATTGTGCCGCCCTGCACGAGACGCTCCTCGAATCGGAGCTCTTCGGCCACGAGAAGGGCGCGTTCACCGGGGCATATTTCAAGCGGATCGGCAAGTTCGAACAGTGCGCCAACGGCACCCTGTTCCTCGATGAAATCGGCGACATGTCGATGCTCACCCAGTCGAAACTCCTCCGCGTCCTGCAGGAGAAAAAGTTCGAACGGGTCGGCGGCAACGAGACGATCGAAGCCGATGTCCGCATTATCGCGGCCACCAACAAATCACTGGTGCAGGCCATGAAAGACGGCGCCTTCCGCGTCGACCTCTTCTACCGCCTGAAAGTCTTCTCGATCTATCTCCCGCCGCTGCGCGAGCGGAGAGCCGACATCCCGCTTCTGGTCGACCACTTCATCGACAAATACGCTCAGCAGCTCGGCCAGAACGACAAGGTCGTCGCCAAGAAGGCGATGCAGATGCTGCTGAAGTACCACTGGCCCGGCAACGTCCGCGAACTGGAGAACAACATCCATACCGCTCTCGTGATTGCCAAGAGCGACCAGCTCCAGTGCGAGGATTTCCCGGTCTTCTCCGAGAGCGCGGCCAAGGTCGATGTCAACCTCGATACCCTTCAGGACGACTACACCGACACCTTCCGCAAGATCGTCGACCCGATCATGTCCAAGCTGGTGGCGAATTCGCCCGGACAGGTCTTCCACTTCCTCGAGTCGGCCTTCGAACGGGCGGTCATTTCAAGCTGCCTGAAAGAGTTCGACGGCAACCAGGTGAAAACGTCCGAGGCGCTCGGGATTTCCCGAAACACGCTGCGTGACCGGAT
>CAYPYM010000018.1:0-14173 GCA_964414435.1 uncultured Ignavibacteriales bacterium
CCTTACCGCACAAAAAAAAAGGAGACCGGCGGGCGCCGATCTCCTTGCTTGTTTGCGAGGTTGGTTTACCAGGAACGTCCACGGTTACCGCCACCGCCACGGCCGCCGCGATCACCCCGATCATTCGGACGCGGACGAGCTTCGTTGACGTTCAGCGTGCGACCGCCCATCTCTTTGCCGTTCAGGCCTTCGATCGCTGCGGTTGCTTCATCCTTGCTGGCCATTTCCACGAAGCCGAAACCTTTCGGACGGCCGCTGTCACGGTCAGTGATGATGTTGACGCTGAGGACTTCGCCATAGCTCTCAAAAGCCTGACGTAACTGATCTTCTGTCGTGTCGTACGACATGTTGCCGACGTAGATATTCATTCTACACTCCGTTTGTGCTTATCTCGAGATCAACCGGGTCTTCTCATCAGGCCGGTTGCCGCAAGATAAATGATTGCTGCGCGGGATTGCGCGATCAATTCGAGATTAAGCTTTTGCGGGGTGTTGTGGTTTATGACAAAACTACGGAAAAGGGACAGCTCAAATCGATATTTCCTAGTCATTATATCGGATCGCCCGCCGAAAACCTACGATTATATTTTCGTAAGTGTAATTATATTTTCAGGTGCAGGGGAACTTTCCCCGGAGTGATCGGCATCCTCGCCTCGCTGCCTCAGCCCGGCCGCCCCCGACGAGGAGGCTGTGGAGACCTTCTGCGAACCGCAACCGGCCGAGCCGCCGCGGCTTGACCGGGCCCGGGGGCGATCCGCCGCGAGAGAACCGGGCCAGGGAAAAAACGGGCGCCCCGTCGAGCGCCCGCCTTCATTCGATCTATTCCACGGGAGCGGCAGGTCTGAGGACCTGCCGCCACCTTATAACTAGTAATTGTCGTGCAGGTCTTCCACCGCCGTCACGACCTTGTCCACCGTCGGCAGACACGACTCGTCGCCGTCGACACCGTACGCCACCCGCGCATCGATCGCGGTCACCATCTTGACCGGCGCCTCGAGCGAATAGAGCGCGTCGCTGTTGGTGATAATCGACGAGATCGTCGCAGCCATACCGCCGAAGAATCGATCCTCGGTCACGACCAGCACCTTGCCGCAGTCTTTGGCCGTCTGCTTGATAGCCTCCTCGTCGATCGGCTTGACCGTCCGAAGGTCGACGATACGCACGTGCACGCCCTTCTCCCTGAGCAGCTCGGCCGCCTTGCGGCAGATGTGCACCGTCGCGCCGTAGGTGATGATACCTATATCGGTGTGCTCTTCGTCGTAGACCTTGGCCACACCGAACGGAATCAGCTCGTCGATATCCGGAATCGTCGTCTCGACCGGGACACCTTCCCAGTCGCGGCGGTTGTAGATCGCCACCGATTCGCAGAACAGCACCGGATCGTCGGTCGCCCAGGCGGTCTTGAGCAGCCCGGCGGCGTCGTAAGCGTTCGACGGCACGGCAATCAGCAGGCCGGGAATATTTGCCCAGGTGCCGAGATTGCCTTCGGAATGCCAGAAGGCGCCGGCGCCCTGCTTGTAGCCGCCGTAGGTGGTGCGGATCACCATCGGCATCTTCCACTGCATGTTGGAACGCTCGTAGGTGGTCGCGATCCGCTCCTTGAGCTGCTGGTAGGCCGGCGACATGTAGTCGAGGAACTGAATCTCGGGGATTGGCCGATGCCCGAAATAGCAGTGGCCGATCGCGCGCCCGAGAATCCCGGCCTCGTCCAGCGGGGTGTTGAAACAGCGATCGTTGCCGAACTCGCGCTGGAGGTTCTTGGTAACGAGGAACACGCCGCCTTTCCCCTTCAGGGTCGACTGCTTCTCGACCTCCTGAATCATGTGGCCGGAGAAGTCGGCGACATCCTCACCGAACAGGAGCACGTCGCTGGTGAGCTGGAACAGCTCGAACAGCGTGTAATTGATCGCGAACCGCATCGTCATCGGGCCGATCGTCTCGGGGAGCTCGGGGGTCGCGAAGTATTTCTTCTCGTTATATTCTTTGTATTTGGCGGCGCGGTCGATCTTGCAGGCGTCGCGGTACTTCTTCCAGGTCGCCCTGGCGTCGTCGAAATTGTACGTGTAGACGCGATCGAGAATGAACTGCGCGTCTTTGGCCGTGTACCCTTCGACCGCCTTGCGCGACTGCGTCGAAACTTCCTTGTCGAGCTCGTCCCACAGGTCACCGATCTCCTTCGGCGTCACGATGCCGTCCTCGATCAGCGTGTTGCAGGTCTTGAGAATGCAGTCGTTGTAGGTGTGCCAATCGAGCTCGACCGGGTCCATGTAAAACGACTGGTCGTCGGAACCGGAGTGCGAACCTTCCCGGGTGACCCGGATATTGGCCAGCACCGGCCCCTTCCCGGAGCGGGCATAGTTGATCATCTCCTCGGCCTTGGCGATCGCCTCTTTAATGTTGGTCCCGTCGATCTGGAAAATCTTCAGGCCGAAACGCTGGAAGCCCTCGAACGGCGTGGTCGGATCGCCCTCGGGAAACTGCTCCTCGACCGAGACCGAAATCGCCCAGCCGCAGTTGTAGATGGCGTAGACGTTTCTCGTCTTATCGAAAACGGAGTAGAAAACCGAACGGGCGAATTCGGTGCCGGAGGTCGAGCCTTCACCGATCACGCAGAGCGTGACGGCGTCGCGAGGGTACGCCCCACCGGGATAGTCGCTCTGATCCGACACCGGGGTCGGGTTGACCATCGCCGAACCGAGCCCGGCCGCTTCGAGCGAGTGCGAACCGGTCGGGGAGGCCTGCGGGAGGACGGCAAACTGAGGGTACGAGGGATGAGCCGGAATCTGCATGCCGCCGACCTGCGAACGGGAATCGCCGATCGCTTCGAGCATCTTCTCCCACACCGAGGAACCCCGGTGGAGATCGAACGCCTTGTTGCGATAGTAACCGACAAACGGGTCGTTGCCGCGGGTGGCCTCGGCGAGGCAGACGTCCATCAGCTCTTTGCCGCCGCAGCCGATAAAGAAGCGGTTATACCCTTTGCGCAGGAGCAGCTTCTCTTCCCGTTCGATACGGCGGGCGAGGAGCATCGTGCGGAGCATGTTTTTCAACTGGGCGGGTGTCTTCCCCGAATACTCCTCCAGCGGCTCGTTGTCCTTTGGCCGGGCGGTCTTCCTGGCCTTGGCGTTACGAACCTGATCGATAAGAGCCAGAACTTCCAACTCGCAACCTCCTGAAGTCTATCGAATAGTGTATTGTTTGACCTGTCATTAGGTGATTTTGACCATGTATAACACGAAGATACGGCAATTGCTCCCCAAAATATAACTTTTTCGTGGAAACGCAACTCAATTCACTCCACGTTCACCCGCGGTGCCCGGGCCGGTCGAATTTCCCTTGTCCCGCGCCTAAATCGTTGTTAATTATCGGGCAAAGCAGGATTCGGAAACGAAAGGAAGCGCCCTCCATGAAAAAGAAGACCCGCCCCTCCGCCAAAAAGCGAGCCATCACCGCCGAGGATCTCTACCGCCTCCGCATTCCCACGTCGGTCGCCATCTCCCCCGATGAGCGCCGCGCCATCTATTCGGTCGAGCGGATGGATGAAACGGAAAAGAAGTACTTCAGCAACCTGTTCGTCTGCGACCTCGCCTCGGGTGAGATCAATCAGTTCACCTACGGCGACAACGGCGACCGCTCGCCGGCCTGGTCGCCCGACTGCACACAGATCGCCTTCGTCTCGACCCGCGACAAAAAGACCGGCATCTACATCATGCCGGCCGCCGGGGGCGCCGAGCGGAAAATTATCGAGCTCGACGGCGCCATCGCCGATCTGCAGTTCCACCCCGACGGCAACCGGCTGGTGTTCTGTCTGCGCTACAACGATTCGCACTTCATCAAGGACGAAGAAGAGAAAAAGAAAGCCCCGGTGTACCGTCACATCACGCGGATGTTCTACCGTCTCGACGGCGCCGGATTCACCCCGAAAGACACCTTCCAGATCTACACCCTCGAAATCGAAAACGGCAAACTGACCCAGGTCACCAAGGGCAAACGCGACAATATGGGCGTGGCGGTCTCCCCTGACGGCAAACTGGTTGCCTATGTCACCAACCGCCGCCGCAACCCCGATATCGACCTGCTCTACGAAGACATCTACGTCTGCCCGATCACCGGCGGCAAGGAACGCAAGCTGCCGATCCCCGACGGTCCCAAGGCGTACCCCGCCTTCTCCCCCGACGGCAAGACGATCGCTTTCATCGGCCACGACAACCCGAACGACGCCTGGGGCGTGACCAACCAGCACATCTGGAAAGTCGGCGTCAACGGCACGCCCAAAGCCCGCGACCTCATGCCCAAGTACGACCGGATGACCTACGACCAGTGCATCTCCGATCTCGGCGAGGGGCATTCGGTGTTCCCGCCGATCTGGTCGGCCGACGGCAAGCGGATCTACTTCCAGTCGTCCGACACCGGCGTCACCAACCTGTTCTACGTCCCCGCGGCCGGCGGCAAACCGACCCGCGTGTTCGGCGGAAAATGCCACGTCAAGGGGTACTCGCTCGCCGGCCGGACGAAGACGGTTGCCCTGATCTACTCCGACCTGAACAACCCGGGCGACATCATGACCTGCCCGGCCGTTTACCAGGGCGACAAGCGGGCGGTCAAGCACACCGACCTCAACAGCTTCCTGCGGACCGAGGTGAAACTCGGCCGAACGAGGGACCTCATGTTCAAGTCGTTCGACGGAACCGAGGTTCAGGGATGGCTGGTCTACCCGCCCGGATTCAACCCGAAAAAGAAATACCCGGCCGTGCTCGAGATCCACGGCGGCCCGCGCGTCCAGTACGGCTACTCGTTCTTCCACGAGATGCAGTATATCGCGGCCAAAGGCTACGTCGTGTTCTACACCAACCCGCGCGGCGGATCGAGCCGGGGCCAGACCTGGGCCGAAGCAATCGCCGGCGGCTGGGGCGGACTCGACTACCAGGACTGCATGGCCGCCGCCGATTACATGGAGAAACAGAAATTCATCAACTCGAAACGCATCGGCGTCACCGGCGGCTCCTACGGCGGCTACATGACCAACTGGATCATCGGCCACACCAACCGCTTCCGCGCCGCGGTCACGCAGCGGTCGGTGGTGAATCTCATTTCGATGTACGGCAGCTCCGATATCGGCTGGTCGTTCGAGCGCGAATTCGACGGCACTCCGTGGAACAACAAGGAAAACTACGAGAAGTGCTCGCCGATCACCTACTACCGCAAGGTCAAGACGCCGGTCCTGATCATCCACAGCGAAAACGATCTGCGCTGCCCGATCGAACAGGGCGAGCAGATGTTTATCATGCTCAAGCGACTCGGCAAGACGGTCGAGCTGGTCCGCTTCCCCGAGGAGCCGCACGGCCTCTCGCGGCACGGCCGCCCCGACCGGCGAATCGCCCGTCTCGATTTCATCGTGAAGTGGTTTGATCGCTACATGAAGAGATAAGAAAACGGCCGCTGTCATACCGACAGCGCGCCGCGAATCACGAAAGCCGGAACCGATCTCGTATCGCTCCGGCTTCTTATTGTCTGCTGTTATCGGTTGGTCGGTGTGTGGCGGACGTTGAAGCCCTGCTCGATCAGGAACTGCTCGGCCTCGGGGAACGTGCGAAACGTCTTGGAGATCTCCTTGGTCTTCCCCCTATCGAACATGCGAAGGAGCTGGCCGTAAGTCACCGGGTTATTGATGACATTGACCGACCACTGCATGTTATGCACGCGACACCCTTCGAGATGACGGCCGACGATGTCGATGACTTCGGGGTAGGCGGTCTTCCAGTTGCTCAGATCGATCAGTTTGGCCCACGGTCGGTCGATTATCGGTTCGACTTCCTCCTGGAAGTCGGCCTTGTACGCTTCCGCCGTGGCTACCCGCCAAACGCCGAATATCTTCTCGTAGACAAGATTATTCTCTTCATCGACTTCAATGTCGTATTCCAAATGCCAGCCTGTCATGGGTCACCAGAGAGGTTTTCAGTTGTAGGGGTTTCGCTCATCACATTGATGACGAACCAATATACGCCCGGATCTCGCCCTGTCAAATTTTAAAACGCCCCATTTCCGGCGATTGTTCCTCTTCGGGCTGACAATAAACGTCAGCGGCGTCGCCGGTCCGATCGCCGACAACGCCGCAACGTCAATTCGATTGTGGGTAATTTTGATCTCAGTTAGCGCCCTCAGCGAAGGCCGACCGTCAATTCGACCAGCACCTGCCGCCCCAGCCCGGGGTAATCACCGTCGCCAAGCGTGAACCCGAACTGATCGGGCCGGCGGCGATCGGTGAGATCATAACCCGAGACGGCAACACCGACAAGATCGGTGAGCTGCACGCCCAGCGCGCCGCCCAGCTCATACACCTGAGCGATATCCTTGCGGGTGCCGTCGTAGAGGTAGGTCAGCCGCGCCGAGGTGAACGTCAGGTTGGCGTTAACCGTCCATTTACCCCGCGTGAAGTCGACATCGCTGCGACATTTCAGATCGGGCACATAGGCCGCCTCGACCATCCGCCCGCCGTGATCGGCCGACTGCTCGGCGTGCTGATATACGCCACTCAACTGAACCGAGACATCACGCCGCATCTGCGCGCTGATCGTCGCATCGAGCCCGGTCGACCGAAACTTCTCGTAGTTGCGCGGGACCGAGCGGTAGATAGTCGGGTCCCAGCGGTACTGAATGAGCGAATCAATGTCCTGATGAAACACTGTCGCCGTCGCCCGCACCGGAAAATCATCGGACGAAAACGACACCGTCCCGATCAGCGTGTGCGCCGTCTCCGGATTCAAATCGAGATTCCCCTGGGTGTAGACATCGTCCGCAAACTGCTCGGCGATCGTCGGAAGCCGGAACGCATAAGCATAACCGACCTTGAACCGAAGCATATCGACCGGCGTCACGACGGCGCCGATATTGTACGACGGCTGCGCCTGGCGCCCCTTCACGAACTGCACGCGACCGCTCAGATCAGTCCGCACCAGATCGCTGATCTCCCAGCCGTGACTGCCCCAGACATCGAACTGGTTCTGCGCGCCCGACCAGAACGTGTAATCGGTGTAGCTGTAGTCGTATGGCGCGAACGGCCCCGCGAGGACATTGGCGACATTGGAATCGACATTGGTCGTCCGCAGCGACCCCGACAGCCAGTCAATCCCGCCCGCGAGCGACATCGCCCCGACTTCTTTCATGTAGCGGCCGCTGATCCCCGATGACCGCTTGTTGTATATCGTCCCGCCGTGGACATCAACCGATTCGACCGCGGTCACCGTATCGACCGGCTGGACGCTCGAATCAACGACCGGATAGGAGTACTGGTAGTTGTAGAGCGAACTGTAATGCAGATTCTTCTTTTCCCAGAAAAGATCGACCTGGGCCTCGCCGAGCCGGTCGTCGGCGAACCGGTACTGACCGTCGACCGAATAATTCTGATCGGTCTGGTGATCGGTCAGGCTGGTCGATTGATCGCTGCCGTAGAGCGGCTGGATCAACGGATCCGGCACCGGGCCGGGGGAACCCAGCGAGTCCTCAAAGTAGCGCACCGAGAACCGCAGGCGATGCTTGCCGCTGAGAAAGTCGGAATGCAATCCGACCAGCCATCGCTCCGCCCCGGCGTTTGGACGGCGGTTGTCGGTCGAGAGACGCTCGGCCCAGGCGCCGATTCCGACACGGCCCAGCTTCCGCGACGCATTGACCGAGTATTCCTCGTATTTGTTGTTTCCGTAACGTCCGTGGAAATCGATCCGATCGACCAACGCCGAGCGGGTGATGAGATTCACAACGCCGCCGACCGCGTCCGAACCATAGAACGCCGACTGCGGTCCCTTGACGATCTCGACCCGGTCGATCTCGGCCTCGGAGAAGTCGGCGAGATTGAAACCGCCCAGCGAGTAGTCTTTCACCGGACGGCCGTTGTACAGCAGCAGCATCTGCCGGTTGAACACGCCCCAGCTCGATAACGTCGCCACCGAACCGACCCCGTTGTAGCTGCGGATATCAAGCCCGCTCTCCCCCTCGAGGCGGGTGTCGAGCGACACCGCCGGCGCATCGTGATCGAGCTTGACGACCGCGGTCGGCCAGACCGATTTCGTCTGGGTCGTGCCGAACCGGTTGGCCGTCACGACCACGGAGTCTGAAAGTTCCTGGGGGGAGTCGAATGATCCTGTACCGCTGCTCGCGCCGGCTCCCATCGCGCCGACCGCCGAGAATGCGCACGCCACAAAAAAACTGCGCCACATAGGTCCTCCGGAGTTGCCGCGTGCGCAGGAAACCGAGATCGTCAGCCCGCGCTGACAGCAACCGGTGAAGTTTGAAGCTGCGGCAGGTTTCCTGGCTTCGGCGTCGGACCCTCAGAAGGCGCCTTCCCCGTCGTGCGACGAGTGGCGTCGTGCCTCTGAAGTAGCCGTTACAGTAGCGGGGCTGCGACGGTCTCGCACCGTCTTCCCTATTATCCGCCCCGGTGGGCGGCACCGCAACGATGTTGTGTATAGACTAATGCCTGCTCAACCGCCTGTCAAGCGATCAATACCGTCGGTGATCGTGCGGAAGTTACCTGTGAAGATAGATCCGGTCACGGCCATAATCGATCGTGATCTTGTGCGGATACAAAAACGATCCCCCGATCAGCCCCTCAAACGCGTCCTCTCCCAGCCGGTTGCGCAGTGCCGACAGATCGTCGATCCCGGCCGCCACCTGCTCGGTCGTAATCTTGCCGCCCATCGAGACCTTCGGGATCGTCACCTGCTCGGCGTCCGCATCAAAACCGAGACGCGCGGCCAGCGACGGCGAGATGAGCACGTGCGTCGCACAGTAATCGAGCGCCATCGGCACCGTCACCGAATCGTCGATTGTCACCGAGACGATAATGAGATGGTGCGCGATCTCGAACGGCACCGTCTCGTATCCGCCCCGGCCGAGAAAGTCCGGCTGCGACGATTGCAGTGTCATCTGACGGTTGGGATAGTCGACCGTTACGAAAAACCTGCGTAGCAGATCGTACCCGATCAGGCCGTCGGGCGGGGTCGCCTTCGGATTGGCCACCAGCGCGGCCATGTCGATCGCCACCCCGGTCAGATTGTACAGACGCTCATCGCCGATTTCGAGCGACCGCACCGGAACCATGCGCGCGCCCGACTCGCCGCCGACACTCACCGCTCCCCGCTGCGGCGGACCGTCCGTGACATTGATCTGGTTGCGCTTCGCCCAGCCGCGGTCGATATAGAACAGGTCGGCCCCGGTGTCGATCCCGAACCGCCCCTTCGCATGGCCGTCGATCACGACATCGACCTCCACCAGACCGTGCATCGGGTCGAACCTGATCGTTCCGGCCCACACCGTTGCCACGAGCACGAGCGCCGCGCTCACTATTGTCGCCGATTTCTTCATCGCATTAATAAGAAAAGGCCGCAGAGCGGCCTTTTGCAAGACTCAATTGACAGCCCGGATCAGACCGCGAGCGACTCCTTCCGTCGCCGGATAAAGACGATCAGCGTCCCGAGCATGATGAGGGTCGTGCCGAACCAGACCAGGTTGATCAGTGGCTTGCGGGACACATCGAGCAACAGCCGGTCGCCCTGCTCCTGATCGGTAAGACCGGGGATATCGACAACAACCGCACCCTGATCGGCCAGGATCTTCTGGATCGACATCATGTACTTCTGCCCGCCGGCGGTGAACTGCGCCGGCATATCCATAATCGAATTCTCGCCGGTGGTTGAGTCGATAATCATCGCCACCGCCGGTTTGAGCGTATCGACGACGTTGTCGTGAGACGCATACACCGTCACGGTCACTTTCATGTTGCCGCCCCCGCCGTGGTCGCCCATCTGGAAGCCGTCAAACGTGAAATCCCAACCGCCCGCCGAGGCCGGCTTGCCCTTGCCGATCACCAGCCCCTGATTGGCGTTCGCCTGCTTGATATCCTGCGGCGAGAAATAGAGATCGTAGAGCGGGCGCCGGCGGATATACGGCCGCTTCATGAACCCGCCCATCCGCTCCGAATAATACAGCTCGGGCCGCGCCTCTTCCTTTGACTTGCCCTTGGCGATCGTCAGGATCAGCTCGTTGTGGGGATAATCGATATCGTGCGCCATGCCGTCATAGGTAACATCCAGGCCATACGCCTTCTCCGGCTGGTCCTGCGGAAGCATGACCCGCTCGGAGGTGTCGAATCCGGACGAGGCCAGCACGCCGATCAGCATCAGGCCGAAGCCGAAATGGGTGAGATGGGCGCCGGCCACTCGCCACTGGCCCGGGATCAACCGGAAAAACGCGACCGCGTTCGACACGAACGCCGCCGCGGCAGTGGCGAAGAAGAGAATATATAGATAGTTTTTGACATCGAGGATAAACGCGAGCGCCGCCACCACGACAAACGCCGCAACCGCCGGAATCAATTTCGAGAACAGATCCTGCCTGGCCAGCGCTGCCGCAAAGCCGGCCGCCACCAGCGCAAAGATCACAGCAAAGACATAATCGGCGTGAACCGTGAACAGCGTCAGCACGATCCCCACCGTGAGCGCCGCGAGACCGGCAATCGCGGCCGCGACCGTCGATTTCTTCGGCGCCGTCGGCGAATAAGAAAGCACCGGCGAAATCATCAGCAGCAGCGAGTAAAGCACCGCGATCGGCAGAGCGAACGAATTAAAGGTCGCGATATCGGCCGCGCGCGGTTCGGCCCCGACAATCTGCGTGATAATCGGCAGCGACGACCAGAACAGCACGATCACCGAGAAGGCGAACAGAAGCGTCATCGCCGCGAAGAGCGAGAACTCCCGCCCGAAGAAATTGTAGTTGAGCGGCACCGTCCCCATCGCCTTGATCCGCGGGATGAACATCACCAGCGTCAGGACCGCATACAGCGCAAGGGCGCCGATCAGATAGAAGTTCTGGCCGAGATCGACAAAGCTGTGGACCGAAAAATCGGAGAGCACGCCGCTGCGGGTGAGGAACGTCCCGTAGACGACGAGCCAGAAGACCGCCGCCGCCAGAAGCATATTGATCTTGCGCAGCGCCCCGGTCCGTCGTTCGATAATCAGGCCGTGCACCAGCGCGAGCGACATGATCCAAGGAATCAGCGAGGAATTCTCAACCGGGTCCCAGGCCCAGTAACCGCCCCAGCCGAGCGTCTTGTACGCCCAGTAGCCGCCGAGGATATTGCCGGCGGCCAGCATGAGGGCGGTCACCGCCGCCCAGGGAAATACCCGCTTGACCCAGTCACTGTAATCGTTGGTCGCCAGCGCCGCCAGAGCGAGCACGAACGGCACCCCCGCCATCGCGTAACCGACAAACATGACCGGCGGGTGGATCACCATCCAGGCGTCCTGCAACAGCGGATTCAGTCCGGCCCCCTCGGTAACGTGAAAACCGAGCAGGGCGAACGGCGACAGTTTCAGCAGCATCGAGGAAAGAAACAGATTGACGACCGCGTAGAAGCCCATCGCCCAGTTGGTGTACTGCCCGCCCCGCTTCAGGATGATATAGCCGAACAGCGCGCTCAGCATCATCCACAGCAGGTACGTCCCCTCCTGGCCGCCCCAGAAGGCGGACAGCAGGTAGAAGAACGGCAGCTTCGTGTCCGAGTACTCGTACACGTACTTGAACGCGAAATTATGGGAGAAAAACAGGTAGAACAGCCACGCCACCGCCAGCGCGGTGGCGATCGTGAACAAATGATAGCTCAGACGGCCGAGCGCGAGGAACTGTTGTCTACCGCGGGCGACAAGAAAGAACGCCAGCCCGACCAGGATATTGGCTCCGAAGGCCCAGATCAGAAACAGCTGCCCGGGGATCTGCAAATTCATCAACTAGACCCCGGTCTTCCCGACCGCCTCCTCGTGCTTCTGCATATCCTGATACTCGCCGCCCTCACCCTGGTATTTCGACGGGCACTTCACCAGCATCTGCTCGGCGACAAACTCGGAACCGTCCGACTTGCCCTTGAGCACGACCTGCGTGGCCTGATCGAAATTACCCGGCACCACGCCGTAGTAGACCACGCTCATCCGATCGGCCGTATTGGGATCGGTGGCGTTCGGATCGTATATGGCGAATTCGAGCCGGGAATCCTTGGCATTGTAGTTCACCCGGTCGAAATCGATTTTCCCCATCACCTGCACTGTCCGGCTGGCGTGCCGCGCCTCGTCGATCGAGACATACTGAATCGTGGTCTTGAAGAACGCCGACGCTCCCCAGACCAGGAAGACGACGATGACCAGGCCGCCGATGATATACTTTGCTCTCACTTCAGCTTCTCCTCGAGTTTCTTGACCTTCTTGTCGAGCCTCATGAGGTATACGAACAGACCGATCCAGACCGCCAGGGTGACGGCCAGTGCAACGTAGTTGCCGTCCATTTATTCCTCTCCTTCCATCTCTACGCGGTGCACGTGCGCCACGCGGCGGCCGAGATTGAACATCCAGAAAAACAGGACCGTGAACAATCCCAGCGAGGTGAAAAATATCCATCGAATGGTCGGCCCCATCGTGAACTGCAGGTTCTTGTTCACGACCGAATCGGCGGGGTGCAGCGACGGCACGATCCGGGGCACCACGAAAATCAGGAACGGTACCGTCAGAAACGCGAAGATGCTGTACACCGCGGCCAGGGCCGCCCGCTTCTCTTCTATCTCAATCGCTCCGCGAAGAGCGAAATACGCTCCATAGATCAACAACAGGATGAAGATCGAGGTTTCCCGCGGGTCCCAGTTCCAGAAAGAGCCCCAGGTCACCTTGGCGAATATCGACCCGGTCAGCGTCGCCAGAACACAGAAAATGAACCCGAGCCGCGCCGCCTCGAGCGCCCGGTCGTCGTCATCGAGCCTCCGGTTCTTGAGGTACCGGATCGAGAAAATCATCGAGACCGCGAACGCCATGACACAGACCCAGGCCTGCGGGATGTGGTAATAGAAAATCCGCGACGACTGACCGATCGTCTGCTGCGGCGCCGGGGTGATAAAGCTGGCGACAATGACCCCGCACATCGCCAGAAATACTAATATCTTCCACCACATATCGTAGTTACCATTCACTAACTAATTCTACGCGCCAATAATACGAAGTCTCGCTAAATAAGCAATAAAATTCAGCCTATTAGTCAATTATCGGGGGGCTATTCCTGCCAGACGAATTTGAACAGCAGAACCGACCCGACCACCATCACAACCGCAAACGCCACGAGGAACTGCAGCTCGGTCAAAATCTCCCCTATCCCCCGGCCGTCAAACACCTTCTGGGTCGCCTTCACCACCGTCAGCAACAGCGGCACCAGGACAGGAAATGACAGGACCGCAAACAGGGCGCCCTTGACCGCCGCCTTGGCGATTATGGCCGCCACCAGCGTGGTCGCCCCGCAAAGACCCAGCACGCCGAGCACCAGCACAACCACGAAGGAGGCCCAGTTGTCGGTCGGAGCATCGGTGAAGATGAAAAAGAGCGGCGTGATAATAACCGTCATGAGCGACAGCAGACAGAAATTGAACAACAGCTTGCCCACAAACACCGGGTCGGCCGGCGCGGCCAGCTTCAGCGCCAGCGCCGTGCCGGTCTCCTCCTCGCGGATGAACACCTGGGCCAGCCCGGAGACGGCCGAGAAAAACATCACGATCCAGAAGAGCGCCGCCAGCAGGTTCGGCGGCAGGTTGGCCTGACCGAGCGAAAACGACACCACCGCCAGCGTCGTGATCCCGAACATCAGGATCGCGTTCAGGGCGTAGCGGCTGCGCAGCTCGAGCCGAACGTCCTTGGCGAATACAGCGATCGATTTACTGACCAACCCGGCACTGGCTCTCGGCAAGGCGGTATTCCTCCGGTTCGTTGGTGGCGATGATGACGATCGAGCGGGTGCGATATTCCTCGACAATCCCGAACACGATCTCCTTCCCCGGTTCGTCGAGATTGGAAGTCGGCTCATCGAGAAACAGAAAGTCGGGGCTGCCCAGCAGCGCGACGGCGTACTTGAGACGTTGCGCCATGCCCGACGAATATTCGGCCAGCAGATCGGTGCCGCGCCCCTTGAGACCGACCCGCTCGAGCAACGCGTCAACCTCCTTGCCGGTGACATTCACACCGCGCATGGTGGCGAAGAACTTGATATTCTCTTCACCGGAAAGCTGGCTGTAGAGATTCAGATAGGGCGACACGAAGGCGGCCGCGGCACGAAAGTCGTCTTCCCCCAATTTTCCGTCGCCGTTGAAATACTCGATA